>LVBC01000021.1 GCA_001604265.1 Spirochaetales bacterium Spiro_01 | reverse complement strand
AAAAATTATTTCAATATGCTTTTCAAAAAAATGTATACAAATTTTTATTTTTTTATTCACATTTTTACTGTTTTATCCAATTTCTGTTCCCTTTGGACAGAAAAAGGGCCTTCGATCGGTATCGAAAGCCCTCAAAAAGGTATGCAATCAGTTCTTCATCGAGAACGGCTGTCTTGTATTCTCGAGAACATCTCTCCAGAGAGAGCCCTCAACATCGACATGGTTCCTCTTGGAAACAGCCTGCTTGATGGGCAGATAGACGAACTGGTTGTTCACGCGGCTGACAAGGCACATCGTCTTTCCGCACATCGCTGCGTGGACAGCGTGGGCACCAAGTCTTGCGCAGTATATGCTGTCATAGCTGTTTGCCGGTGAGGAGCGGATGATGTAGGAGGGGTCGATGTACTTCACGGAAGCGACGATATTCTCCTTCTTCAGATAATTCTTGATCTTCTCCTTCAGGAAGATACCGATATCGTTCATCTTCACATTGCCGCTGGCATCCTTCTCTCCGGTCGGAGGGACGAACTCCTGTCCTGCTCCCTCGGCAACGAGGATGACTGCGTGGCCCCTGTCAAGAAGTCTCTTCTTCAGATCGACAAGCAGGCCATTTGGACCATCCAGGTCGAATGGGCACTCTGGAATAAGGCAGAAGTTCACATCGGACTGGGCCAGGGTCGTGTGGGCTGCAATGAAGCCGGACTCACGGCCCATGACCTTCACAAGGCCAACTCCGTTGATCGCATTCTTCGCCTCGACATGAGCTCCCCTTACGATGCTTGCAGCGACCGAGGTGGCCGTATCGAAGCCGAAGGAGGAGTCGATGAACGAGAGGTCGTTGTCTATTGTCTTCGGAACACCGACAACCGCAATCTTGAGACCTCTGCTGAGTATCTCCTTGCCAATTGCATTTGCACCCTTGAGAGTTCCATCGCCACCAATGCAGATGAGGATGTTGATGTTCTGCTTTTCAAGAGTATCGACGATCTCCGATGTCCTCTCTCCGCCACCACGTGAGGATCCGAGTATGGTTCCGCCCTTCTCCTGGATATCGTCGACCACATCCGGATCGAGCTGGATGAAGGGGTATGGAGAGTCATCCAGCAGGCCGTTGTAGCCGTACTGAACACCTGAGATCCTCCTGACACCATAGCGGTACCAGAAGCACCTTACTACTGCCCTGATGACGTTGTTCAGTCCTGGACAGATTCCACCACAGGTCGCAATTGCGACATGCACATGCTTCGGGTTGAAGTATATCTTCTCTCTTGGACCAGCAAGCTCCATGGTCTCGCTGCGGGCAGGAACCCTGTTGCCATTCTCATCTACTCTGGTCGCAACAGAGAAGAGCACCCTGTCATCATCGGAAACGTAGTTGGCAAAGCCATCGCCGATTACTTTGCTCATGCTGATGGGTGTCTTTAGCTTCGCAACTCCCAGTGAGTCGACATTGAAATCAAGAGTCTCTTCCATTTTCATCCTCCAATAGTGTTCCAAGTTCTCTGACAAAGGCCCTGTATGGCTCCTCTGTCCTTCTCTTTGCTTCCTCCTGGAAGGAGTTGTAGAGTTCAATGAACTTCAGCCCAAAGGGGCTGAGAGTGGCTCCGCCCCTCTCCTGGCCTCCCTTCTTTCTCTCTATCACAGGCCTCCCCAGCTTATCCTCGAGGCGGTTTATCATAGTCAGCGCCTTCGTATAGGAGATGTCCATGTTGAGGGCAGCCTGTCTCAGAGAGCCGCACTTTGCCAGCTCCTCGAGCAGCCACAGGACACCGATTCCCATGAACTTCTCGCCCTCGTCATCTACAAGATAGAGCTTGACCTTCAGTTCCATAGGGCTTCTGCAGACTTGTATACGAGATCTACAAGCTCTGCGATATCTTCCTTCTCGACCGAACAGAAGGCTAGTCTCAGAGTCCTGTCCATGATATTGATGGCGCCGACCGAGTAGTTCTCAAGCAGATAGCACCTGAGCTCCTCGGCACTGTGTCCCAGTGTATCGAAGGCCATGAAGTAGCCGGAGTTGAATGGATATGGCTTCAGGAGTCTTGAGCCCTGGTACTTCTTCAGCACCTCCTTGAGGACCCTGTATCTTGCCTCCATCTCGACAAAGGTCTTCTCCTTGTCGCTCTGGTAGTTCTTTCCATCTCTCATGGCCTTGACGATGAGGGACTGACCCGGGCGGTCGCAGTTGCTGACAGAGCATCTGATCGCACCGAGTGTCTTGTTCGAGAGAGCCTCGAGATGCTTCTCTGTAAAGCCCTTGGAGGCGTATGTGATGAAGCCTACTCTGAAGCCCCAGACCATCTCCTCCTTGGTAGCAGCATCGCCCTTGATGGCGAAGATGTTCTCATGGATGTTCGCAATCTTTGCAAACAGGGACTCCTTTGCAGTCTCCTTCTCGAAGAAGAGACCGAAGTAGGCATCGTCGGAAAGGACAAGCACCTTCTTTCCACTTTCGGCGACCTCGACAAGTGCATCCCTTATAGCGACCATCTCGCTCTCTGTCGGAGTGTAGCCTGTAGGGTTGTTCGGGAAGTTCAGGATTATCCTGGCAACACCATTCCTGCAGGAAAGCAGAGCCTGCTTCATCCCCTCGACATTGAAGCCACCCTGCTCGGTGAAGAAGCTGAATGGGATCATCCTGCCGTTTCTTGCGTGGACGAAGATAAGCTCGTAGTTGTCCCAGAAGAGGTCCGGGCAGACGATCTCATCACCCTCGTCGAAGAAGATATTCGCAACAAGACTTATCGTATGAGTAAGACCACCTGTGACCATGGGAAGAGAGAAGGTCTGGCCCTTGAGGGATGGGTTCTTCCTGACCATCTCCTCCTTCCAGAGGGCTCTGAGTGTCCTGTCTCCACCACCTGGTGCGTAGCTGAAGATATCGTTCGGCTTCAGCTCGTCATCACGGAAGGCACTGTAGATATCGGAAAGGTACATCGGCTGTCCCTTGCTTCTTGCAAGACCAACTGTCGCATTGTACTTCTTTGCCTTGGCACCAGCCTCTGCAGACTGGGCTACAATGCCCTTTGGAAAGAATATTCTTCTACCGAATCCAGACAGGAATGCTCCTGCAACCGAAGTGTCCAGGGTTTCATTGAGTTCTACTGCAAGCTTGTCCAGCATTTCTAGCTCCTTTCTTTGGATTAGTATCATACATTTTTGATATCAGGGTGTCATTAAAACAGTTCGCCCTGACTGTCGGTTTTTTCGGACTTTTCCTCATCGTTCTGTCCAATGAGAGAGAGAAACTCCCTTTCTGTTACTATTGTAACACCAAGCTTCTCTGCCTGGGTCCTCTTGCTTCCTCCTCCCCTTCCTACCAGAAGATGGGTCGTCTTGCCAGTAACGGAGGAGACACTCCTTCCACCACGCTTCTCGACCTCCTTCATTGCAAGAGATCTCGGATTGAAGTTCTCGAAGGAGCCTGTGACGCACCAGACCTGATCCTGGAATATCTGCTTTTCACTGTTCTCCTCCCTGACCTCCACGAACTGCAGACCTGCAGCTCTCAGCCTCTCTATCCTCTCCAGCATGATAGGGTCCTTGAGCGCATTTATGATAAGGAGTGCGGACTGCTCGCCGACCTGTGGAATCCTTGTAAAGGCCTCGATATCGTTCCTCTCTGCAGCCTCGAGCAGCTTGTCCATGCTGTCGAAGCCTCCCCTTACCAGAATCTCGGCTCCCTTGGATCCGACCTCCGGAAGGCCAAGGCTGGCAAGTACTGTATGGAATGGCCTGTTGAGGCTCTCCTTCACTGCGCTCTTGAACTGCTCTATGGTCTTTTCTCCGACACCCTTTATGCCCTGAAGAGAGTCGAAATTGCAGGTGTAGAGATCCGGAACATCCTCGACAAGCTTGTTCTCGACAAGGAGCTGGACGGCCTTGGGCCCGATGCTCTCCATATCCATCTGGTCCCTTCCTGTATAGAAGGAGATCCGTCCCAGGACCTGATCCGGACAGCTTCTGTTCGGACAGAAGAGATGTGCACCCCTCTGCTCGAGCAATGAGCCACAGGATGGGCAGGTCGGAGGTATCACATAGGTAGCGTTTCCATCCTCGTTCTTCTCGAGGACCTCCTCTACTGCAGGTATCACATCACCGCGCTTGACAACAGAAACGGTATCCCCGATTGCAAGTTCCAGCGTATTTATATACTCCTGATTGTGCAATGTGGCCCTTTTTACAGTGGAGCCACCCAGGGCTACGGCCTTCAGCTCCGCGACCGGAGTAATCCTGCCGGTACGCCCTACCTGCACAGTCACATCCAGGACCTTAGTCTCGGCCTGAGGGGATTCGAACTTGTATGCGATCGCCCACCTTGGGTGGTGTTCTGTATAGCCGAAGGCCTCTCGGACGCTCATCTCGCAGACCTTTGTGACCATGCCATCTATCTCGTATGGAAGAGAGGCACGCCTTGCCGTGACCTTCTCTAGGTACTCGCCCAGCTGGTCGAAGGAGTGGCCCTCGCCCTCGAGTCCCGCCTCGTCAAGTCTCTTCCTTGCCTCAGCTTCCGAAGAGGCGAACAGAGCAAGATGAGGATTGATCCTGAAGCCGAGCTTCTTCAGCCTGGAAAGAATCTCGATATGGTCAGAGGGCGCAGCGCCCTCCTCCCAGAAGCCCTCGTAGCAGAAGATGTCCAGTGGCACCTCTGCCGCCTCGCTCGACTTCTGCCTTCTGACTGTTCCGGCAGCAAGATTCCTTGGGTTTGCAATCTGGGGATATCTGTCCTTCAGCTTCTCGAAGTCGGCCTTTGGAAGATACACTTCACCCCTGACTGCCAGATTTATGGGTTCCGGAAGTCTCAATGGAACGGAGTGAATCGTCCTGATATTCGCTGTGACATCGTTTCCGATGTGGCCATTTCCTCTGGTGACTGCCCTTGCAAGGAGACCATCCTCGTAGTAGAGGACCATTGAAATGCCATCTATCTTCTCCTCCTCGGCAAACGAGAGCTTTCCTTCGGCCTTGACTTCGCTTCTGTTCATCCAGTCGAGAACTGCTTCGGCGCTGTACGCCTTGTCCAGGGAGAGGACAGGGATAGAGTGCTCGACCTCCGGGAAATCGCTTGTGAGGTCACTTCCGACTCTCTGGGTCGGAGAGTCGGGTCTCATGTATTCAGGGTGCTCTGTTTCGAGCCTGACCAGCTCATCGAAGAGTGCATCGTACTCCAGGTCGCTCTTTGGCGAGGAGCCATCGACATAATAGGCTCTCTGCAGTTCGATCAGCTCCTCTGAGAGCCTGTCGATTCTTTCTTTGACATCCATGCCATTATTATAACCGTTCTATCCCCTTTGAGGAACTGCTTCGCCTTGCTTAGGCAACCCTGTTGTGATACTCTTTTTTCCATGGCAGACAATTCAAATAACAGATACGGGAAGGACGAGCAGAGGTGCTATGGAACCCTTGTCCTTTCCGATGTAGCTAAGTCGGATCTGATCTCAATAAACTTCCCAAGCGACAACCGATGTACCCCTGTTACCTGGGAGGATTTCCCGGGAGAGAACTGTATCAAGGCCTTCTCCGGAGCGATGCCGATTCTGGCCAAGAACGATATCAGATACCAGGGACAGCCGATCCTCGCCGTCGTCGGACCGGACTACGAATCTGTACTGCTTGCTGCCAATGCAGTGACATTCGATATCGAGGAGAGAGAGGAGGAGTCGGACAGGAACAGCAGCGATATTCCTGAAGAGCTCGTACTCTCCTGGACGACGCCAAAGGATATGGAGGAGGATGCCGAAGAAGAGCCGCTGAAGAAGATCGAGACGGTCTTCGAATCCAGATCGGTCAACACGAACAACTTCTCCCTGATAACCTGTCTCGCCTGGCAGAGCGAAGGAAGAGTCCATATCGAGATTCCCTGCCGCTGGCCGGACCTCGTCAAGGAGACGGTCGCAAACGCCATAGACTTCCCACAGAAAAACATCTTCGTGCATGCACTTCCCTGCCACTCCCACTATGACGAGTATGCAATCTTCCCTGCCCAGCTTGCTGCCATCGCAGCAGTTGCAGCACTGAAGGTGGATATGCTGGTCGAGCTGAGAAGCAACCTCTACAGCAGAAGCCCGGAGGTCTCGATCAAGAGGACGACCTGGTGCGACAAGAACTCCAATCCGATCACTGAAGAGGTCGAGATGAATGCAGAGCTCGGCGCCTACCTCTTTGCTCCTGACGAGTACCAGAGACAGGCGATCACAGGCCTCATCCCGAACTACACACTGCAGAACTTCACGGCCAAGGTCAGTGTATCCAAGAGCAGCAGATACCCATCCGTCTTCTTCGGCTCCATGGGCTACTCAGTAGCACTTGCAAGCTCTGAGGTGCATGTGGACGATATCGCAAAGAAGTACGGCCTTTCACCTCTCGCCTGGAGGAATCTCCACCTGGAAGGAAAGAGAAGGTTCACAGACTATCTTCCCTCGATAGAGCTCTCTCCACTGAAGAACCTCTACAAGAAGATAGTCGTCCAGAGCGGCTACGGAAGGAAGTGGCCATCCTACGCACTGCAGAATGGAAGCATGTCGCTTCTCGACTTCTCCAGGGGCATAGGTCTTGCAGTCGGTGTCGGAATCTCCGGCTTCTCGACAACACTTGCAAAGAAGACAAACTACCAGGCCAAGCTGAACTACACAGAGAAGAACAACATAACACTGAGCGTCTCCTTCCCGACAAAGGGGTACAACGGACACCTGATAAGGGGAATCCTCACCCAGGAGATGAGAGTAAAGGACGAGGGGGATGTCATCCTCTTCGACAGCGATACCGGAACAGTGAACAGCGGACCTGATGTGCTCAACAGGGTCTCCGGAAAGTTCCCGAAGCAGCTGATCAGCGGCTGCAGGAAGCTCCAGAGGATGGCAAAGGTCAAGGAGCTTCCCTTCTCGCTCACGCTGGATACGGATGACAAGATGAACCCATGCGAGTTCGAGAACAGCGGCTCGATGGCCGTCATCATAGAGGTCATCGCCGACGATGTCTCCTTCAGACCGGTCGTAAGAAGCGTCTGGGCCAATGTGATGGTAGGACTTATCTTCAACGAGAAGGAGCTGAAGGCAACGATGAGGCACGAGATCATCGAGACATTGAACATCTCGGGAGCTGTCCTCTCGACAGACCTGAAGCACCCCTTCACTGTCAACATCAACATCGAGAGCCGCAATACCGATGGCGTGTGCAGCATGACCCAGGCCCTGCAGGCTCTGGTGCAGGCCGCCTTCATCGATGCGATAAGACAGTGCACAGGATCCAAGAAGGCCATTCTGCCAGTGAAGCCTGAATACTTGGCAGAGAGCCAGGGAGTGACAAGATGAGAGTAGAACTTGTTGTAGATGGAAAGACACTTTCACTGAATGTGAGCTCTGACAAGCCGCTTTCGGCCCTTCTAAGAGAGAACGTGGAGATAAAGTCCCTGAACTCCTGCTGCAATGGCAACATCTGTGGCAACTGCATCGTGCTTCTGGACGGAAAGGCCGTCCTCTCCTGTCTCGTTCCGGCCTTCAATGTGAAGAACTCCACAGTAGTGACCTTCGACAGCTTCTCGAAGACCAAGGAGTACAGGGACATAGAGAACGCCTACGCAACACTGGGAATAGAACCCTGCCAGAACTGCTACGCCTCCAAGACCCTAATGATAGAGAACATACTGCGCCGCTACGAGGAGTCGGAGCTGGAGAACAACAAGAAGTCGGAGGATGACTTCATATCCGAGCTTCTGCATGAGAATGCACTTATCAAGTGCTACTGTATGGACTCGAGCAGCTTCATCGCAGTCGTAATGGAAAGTCTGAACAATAGGAGGAAGAGAAAGAACAATGTACACAGAACTAAGATCTCCTAATGTCCACGAACCCAAGACCGTCGGAGAGTACTCCGACACCGTTATCAACTACAAGGGAAACATCAACTCCCTCTGGGCCGGTGGTACCTTCATCATGAGCAGGAAGGACTTCTACCCTTCCCCGACGACCAATGTCGAGATAATCAACCTGAAGGATATCGAGGAGCTGTACCGCCTTCAGAGGAACGACAGATATGCGGAAATCGGTTCGATGGTCTCTCTGAACGATATCGCACAGCTGGGAAAGAACATCTTCCCGAAGACGATAATCTCTGCAATCGAGCACACTGCGTGCAGGATGCTCAGAGAGAGGATCTCCATCGGAGGAACCCTCTGCACCCAGGGTTTCACCTCCTCTGTCGCCTCCGTTCTCGTTCTTCTGGACACAGCAGTCGAGCTCATAATCCCGAAGAGGAGGAACTACGCCAGGAAGTGGCTCCACGCCTCAAGGCTTTACGACAAGAATGGCAGACTGACTCTGAACACCAACTACAAGAATGCGCTGGTCTCCAAGCTGAGAATCGCAATCCAGAACTTCGATTTCGAGTACTTCAACACCTCAGGTGACCCGATGCTCGAGCCTGAGGCCTCGGTCTCTCTTGCTACAGTTGCGAAGCTGGACCAGAACGGCATTGCAAACGCCAGGATCATAATAACATTCCCGTCCAGGGGCTTTGTCTACAACAGGGATATCGACAACATGCTCGGCTCTCTGCAGCTGCCTGCGGACGATATCAGATGCAAGGAGGTCGAGAAGTTCATTCTCGCCTTCATCAGGGACAATATCGGAAAGATAACACCTATCCAGGAGGCCAGGCTGAAGGGAATGATGAATGACATGATCATGACGCTCAATCAGCACATTCTCACGCTGTAGTTCCTTAACGATTCTCTGTCGATATGTTATATTTCTAGTCTATGGCAGTCAAAGACGTTTACTATCCACCCTATGGACCGGATGAGGTCCTGGACAACTTTGTCCACCTGCACAATCACAGTGACTACTCACTTCTCGATGGTGCTGCAACGATAGGAAAATACATGGCAAAGGCCAGAGAGTACAAGATGCAGGCTCTGGCCATCACAGATCATGGAAACATGTATGGCGCCCTGAGGTTCTACAACGCCTGCAAGGCCGCGAACATCAAGCCGATCATAGGCTGTGAATTCTATGTCAACCCGAAGAACAGAAGGGATATGAGCCCTGTCAGCGAGGGGAACAGATACTACCACCTCATACTGCTGGCAATGAACGACAGGGGCTACCACCATCTGATGGAGCTCAACTCCATCGCCTTCACGGAGGGCTTCTACAGAAAGCCCAGGATCGATGACGAGGTGCTTGTAAGCCACAGCGACGATCTGATCTGCCTTTCGGCCTGTCTCGGTGGCGAGATTCTCCAGCTGCTTCTGGACAACGAGCACAAGCACACAGAGGAGCAGTGCTACCAGATGGCGAAGGAGAGAGCCGCCTGGTTCAAGAGCGTCTTCGGTGACAGGTACTACATCGAACTGCAGGATCATGACCTGCCAGAACAGAAGAGGACAAATCCACTGCTTGTGAAGATTGCAAGGGAGCTGGATATACCACTCGTCTGCACCAACGATATCCACTATATAAACAGGGACGACGCAAACGCCCACGACATCCTGCTGTGCATCGGCACCAACCACAAGAAGAATGACGAGAACAGGATGAGGTTTCCCAACGACAACTTCTACTTCAAGAGTGGAGACGAGATGAGGGAGATCTTCAAGTGGTGTCCTGAAGCAATAGAGAACACGAAGAAGATTGCCGACAGGATCGACATAAAGATAAAGTTCCCAGGCCCACTGCTTCCGGAGTTCGAGGTTCCTGATGGCTTTTCAGATACGGCAGAGTACCTGGTCTGGCTGAGCTACGATGGCTGCAAGAAGAGGTACGGAAAGCTCACTCCTGAGCTCAAGGCCCGTCTGGACTACGAGCTTGGAATCATATTGAAGATGGACTTCCAGGGCTACTTCCTCATCGTAAGGGACTACATCCACTGGGCCAAGATGCACGACATCCCGGTCGGACCGGGCAGAGGCTCCGGTGCAGGCTCGCTTGTCGCCTACTCCATCACGATCACAGATGTGGACCCGATGAAGTACTCGCTCCTATTCGAAAGGTTCCTGAACCCCGAACGAGTCAGCATGCCTGATTTCGATATAGACTTCTGCTTCGAAAGGCGCGGCGAGGTAATACAGTACGTAACGGACCACTATGGAAAGGACCGTGTCGGTCAGATCTGTACCTTCGGAACACTGAAGGCAAAGGCCGTAGTAAAGGATGTAGCGAGAGCTCTCGATATCCCGTACGACGAGTCGACTGCGATCTGCAAGCTGATAAGCGACGATGCAAAGAACCTGAAGCAGGCCTTCGAAATGGAGCCGAAGCTTCAGGAGATAGTGGACAGAGGCGGTGTCTATGCCGAGCTCTTCGATGTCTCGAAGAGGCTCGAGGGTGGAAACAGGCACACCTCGCTCCATGCAGCCGGCGTCGTCATCGGCAAGACCCCTCTGATAGATTATGTTCCTCTGAACTACGATCCGAAGACCAAATCGGTCGCATCCCAGTACACGATGGACCTGATCGAGGATTGCGGTCTTGTAAAGATGGACTTCCTGGGTCTCAAGACCCTGACTCTCATCAAGCACGCTGTGGACCTCATCCACAAAGTGAACCCCTCCTTCGATATCAACAAGATAGACGAGGAGGATCCGAAGACCTTCCAAATGCTCTGCGCTGGCGACTCGGCCTGCGTATTCCAGTTCGAATCCGGCGGCATGCAGAAGGTACTTCGCGATGCACAGCCGAATACCATAGAGGACCTCGTTGCCTTGAATGCACTCTACCGCCCGGGCCCGATGCAGTACATCGAGAGGTTCGTAAAGTGCAAGAACGGCGTCTGGGATATAGAGTACGATGACCCGGATCTCGAGCCGGTACTGAAGAACACATATGGAATCTGTGTATATCAGGAACAGGTAATGCAGGTCGCCCAGATCATCGCAGGCTATACGCTCGGCGAAGCCGATATCCTCAGAAGGATCATGGGCAAGAAGAAGGTGGACCAGCTGGCCGAGCAGAAGGTCAAGTTCGTCGCAGGCGCAAAGAAGCTCGGAAGGACCGAGGAGCTTGCACTCAAAGTGTTTGCCAATCTCGAGCCCTTCGCCCAGTACGGCTTCAACAAGTCGCACGCAGTCGCCTACTCCATCGTCGCCTACCAGACTGCATTCATGAAGGCCAACTATCCGGCAGAGTTCCTGGCTGCGAACCTTACGAACGAGATGGGAAACCCCGACAAGTACAAGGAGTACCTTGCACTTGCAGATACGATGGGCATAAGGATGATGCCACCTGACATCAACGCCTCCGAGAAGCACTTCACCGTCGTGAACGGCAACATCGTCTACGGCCTTGCAGGCATCAGGAATGTCGGTGAGCAGGTGACCCAGATAATCGTCGAGGAGAGGGAGAAGAACGGGCCATACAAGTCGATGCTGGACTTCATCGGAAGACAGCCTGAGGGTCTTGTCAACAGCCGCCTGCTCGAATCCCTGATCAAGTCGGGAACCTTCGACTCCCTCTCGGAGGACAGGGCTACACTGATGGCCAACCTCGATGACATGATCGCATTCGACAAGAGCAACAGGGATGCGACTGCGTATGGCCAGATCGGACTCTTCGAGGACGACATGGCAATGCAGCACTTCGAGATGAGACCTGCAACTCCCTGGACCAAGCGCGAGATGCTCGAGATGGAGAAGGAGTTCCTGGGCTTCTATGTCTCAGGTCACCCTCTGGATGACTACAAAGAGGATGTAGAGCGCTGTGTCTGGGTGGATATCTCGAAGCCGAAGGAGCTTCCTCTCAACAGGACTGTCTCCCTTATCTGCCAGGTCAATGCGATGAAGATCATCAAGACCCAGAAGGATGGCAAGAAGATGGGAATCTTCACGCTCTCCAACTATCAGGGGATAATCGACTCGGTCGCCTTCCCAAAGAACTACGAGGCTCTCGATGGGAAGATCCAGGTCGATGGAATATACGGCTTCACTGGAAAATTCGACAACAGCAGGGATGCGGATGTATACCAGTTCGTCATAGAAAGCGTCTGTGCTCCCTCAGAGCTGAAGACTGAGGCGATCACTTCAGTCTGCTTCGAGATCGACGATGAGGCGATGCTGAGCGAGCATGTCGACCAGCTGGAAGACGAACTGAAGAAGTACATAATAGACCACCAGGGCGGTCTTCAGGTCTACGCCTACGTTGGCGAGAACAGGAACGAGAAGGTCCGCTTCGGCAGGGAGTACTCCCTTGCCTACAGCAAGGATCTCAAGCGTGAGCTGATGAGCTACGACCTCATCAAGAACGTCTGGTACGCATAAGGAGAAGAGATGTCCACGAATATATACGAGCTGGCCAGCTTCCTGGCCAAGGCACTTGAACTTTACTCCTTCCTGATCTGGATAAGGATACTGCTTACCTGGATCAATCCATATCCGAGGGAAGGAAGCCTCACATACTACTTTGCACTTATTGTAGATCCGTTCCTCAACATATTCCGCTCCAGGAGATTCAGGCTCGGAATGCTGGACTTCTCTGCAATCATAGCAATAGGAGTGCTGCAGCTGCTCCAGTCTGCACTGAGGATATTCGCCACCTACCATACCTTCCGCTTCGCTTGGTTCGTCCAGCTCTGCATTCAGATGATATGGCAGTACTGCATACAGATATTCCTCATCCTGATGATAGTCTTCCTGTTAATAAGGACTCTTGGCTCGCTGCTGCACAGTCCTGGTCTTGTCAGGGCCGGAATGCTTGCAGAGCCGATCCTGAAAAAGATACAGCTGGCCTTCTTCCCGCGCAGGATCGTCAGCGATCTCGTTCTCTGCTTGATCGCACTCTCTCTTGCCATTCTCTGCTACTTCGCAGCGATGCAGGTCATGGGAATGCTGATGGGTGCAACAAGGCACATAGGTTTCTAGACATTGCTGATAGCCGAGCTTGAAAATTCCGTATCCTCACTCAAGGGCGTCGGTCCGGCGGCCAGGAATGACTATGCGAAGCTGGGAATCAGCACATTTGCCGACCTGCTCCATCTGAGCCCCAGGGGCTATGATGACAGGAGCGTCATGACAACGCTCGACGATGTCACAGAGGAGAACACCCAGATAAACTCGGAGATCTACGTAATGTCGCACACCTACTTCGGAGGCTTCAAGCGGGGCCAGAGGACGCTGAAGGTCGTCTGCAAGGAGAAAAGCGGCAGGAACCTCTCTCTTCTCTGCTTCGGCAGGGCCTTCCTTGAAAAGCAGCTTTCAGTGGGAAGCGCCTGGTACATAAACGCGACCGTCACGAAGAACCGTGGCGAGTGGCAGACCTCGGCCTTCTCGGTATACAGGACCCAGGAGGAGGCGGGAGTTGGAAAGATACTCCCCATCTATCCGCTTTCCGGGAACCTCACACAGAAGATCATCCGCCGCGATGTAGGCAATATACTTTCGAACCGATTCCTCGTCTTCGATGACGAGATGCCCTCCTACCTCTACGAAAAGTACGACCTGCTGCACACGGATCAGGCCATAAGGCTTCTCCACTTCCCTAACAACATGGGAGATGTCGAGAGAGCCAGACGCTCGCTTGCACTTTCAGAGCTCCTTCTGATGGAGATCGGAGTGAAGAGAGAGGGAAATCCTGGAAAGAGGAGAAGCGGAAAGGCCCAGATCTCGAAGCTCGAGAGAGATTTCATCAGAAAGCTCCCCTTCTCTCTGACCGAGGATCAGAAGTCGTGCCTGGAGGATATCAGGAACGACCTTGACTCCTCCTTCCAGATGAACCGCCTGCTTCAGGGCGATGTGGGCTGTGGAAAGACGCTCATCGCCTGGATAAGTGCACTTCATGTGATAGACCATCACGGTCAGGTCGCCTTCATGGCACCGACCGAGCTGCTTGCAAGACAGCACGCAGAGAAGGCAGCAGAGCTTCTCGAGCCACTTGGAGTGAGGATCGCCTTCATTACAGGAGATGTCAAGGGAAAGGGAAGAAAGCTTCTGCTAGAGGCCCTCAGAAGGGGCGATGTGGATATCGCGATCGGAACCCATGCACTCTTTTCCAAGGATATCGAATACAGGAACCTTCGCTATGTGATCATAGACGAGCAGCACCGCTTCGGTGTCGAGCAGCGTC
>LVBC01000020.1:3004-3106 GCA_001604265.1 Spirochaetales bacterium Spiro_01 | reverse complement strand
CCGTCGATTCTATGCTGTTGCTCAACATCCATAGTGTAGCTGTAGAACAAAGCACTCTGTTTTGTGCTAAAATGTCCCATGTAAAATGATTCCTCGCAGTTT
>LVBC01000020.1:0-2994 GCA_001604265.1 Spirochaetales bacterium Spiro_01 | reverse complement strand
GGACAAACACTGTGTGATGTTAGAACGAATCACCACATGTAGTGTCGTCCAATAGGTTCCTTCTGTAAGGCTTTTTTACTGCATCCCCATTCCAATCCCGTTCAAAATTCCTCATCTTCTCTGGCAGGAATATGAAAAGGATCTTCGTGAACAGATAGTCCAGATCTCTGATCCCGTAGGCGCTCTGTGTCACCTTCCCGACCTTGTTGTTGATTCCCTCGACCGGACCGTTGCTGACCTTGAAGTCCGCGTAGTTCAGGATGGCGTCCCTCGAAGCGGGGGTGTTCTTGTTTCTGGCGAAGGTGACGATTTCCGACACACCTGTCGCAAGTGCGACTGCGACCCAATGGCCCCAGGCTTTCTTCATTTCATCCCTTGTTCCGCCATGTTTCTCATAGACCTGTCTCAGAAGATAGAGGCAGACGATCCCACAGTCGAAGTCCCGGCTCGCGGCCCTCAGCTCCTGCAGATGCCTGAGGCCTCCTTCGGAGAGATCCTCCTCCCTCATCAGGGATGTCCGCTGCGAGTTCTTGAACTTTCTGGATAGTCTCCTGTCCGTCTCCTCCAGATCATGCCAGAGCCTGATTCTGATTCGCCCCAGACAGTCCCGGCCGTAGTCCTGGATGATGTGGAAGTGGTCCAGGACTGGACATGCGTTAGGGCATCCGCAACGGAATGCGGTTGCGTAGCCTGCATTGGCATCCATGCTGATCGCCTTAACTTTGGAGAGCAATTCCTTGCCGTACCAGGAGAAGAACGGCATCACATCCTCGATTGACTTCCCGTCGCAGACCCAGATTGGTCTTCTGTGGTCCAGAGATGAGATGATTGTGATGTAGTGATGCTTTCTCCTGTTGTGGCCGATGTGCAGCTCATCGATCCCGAGGAACTGCGTGTCCTTGGGGATGCCTGCCATTGAGAGCACCTGCCTCATGTAGAACAGCTCAATGCTCTTCACCGTGCCCCATCTGAGACGGAGGCTGTCGGCGACGCTTCTGATGTTTGAGCCGTCAAGACGGCGCCAGACGTACCTGGCAAACTCCACGGTGACCTTGGCACCAGAGGTGCCGTCCCCGACGTAATGGAACGGGATTGAATCATACTCGGTTCTTCCGCACTCAGGACAGATGAATCTTCTGTAGTGGACGTTCCACCAGCAGACGGTATGGTTGCCTACAGGCATGGTCCTGAGGCTGACGAGATGATGGCTATGGATGTGCATTCTGCGCTGACAGTGACGGCATTCCGGGATTTCCATATCCGGTCCAGGGACAAGTTCCACCTGATGGCTCTCATCGTCCCAAACTGCCGATCCGTTGACGCAGAAGGGTTCACATCCCAGCGGATAGATGCTAATCTGTTTCTGCACAGGGACTCTCTCGTGAATATGAAGTTTGGCGATTTCAATATTACACGATTACCTGTGTTTTTTTGTAGGCTAAGACACTATCGGCACTTTAGTCACACAAAGTTTGTAGAAGAGCCTTTTTTTTTGGACAATCCACTTTTTTCATCTAAATCTTTTATCGAGAAATAAGACCTTCATCCAGAAGAAAATCCTCAATACCGACATATTGAATGCCATTGTTATCTCGCCATGGCTTCACATAGTCTCTTACGACTACGATTTTCTTGAAGGAATCGGGGATTCTGATCAGGGAGGCAATCACCTGATCCTTATTTTCAGGATCAGAAATAGACAGAGCTGATTGAATATAGTAGCGTTCATCGCCTCTGTTGACCACGAAGTCAACCTCCAGCTGCTTCCGGATATTTTTCCTTAATTCATCTCTTGCATTTTGCTCGACCACACCAACATCTACATCGAATCCTCGACGGATCAGATCGTTGTAAAGGACATTCTCCATCAAATGCGTTTCCTCCAGCTGTCTGAAGCCGAGCCTTGCATTGCGCAGTCCGGGATCAGAATAGTAATATTTGACCGGGGTCTTGATATATTTACGTCTTTTGACATCATACCGCGCTGCCTTCTGGATGAGAAAAGCTTCCATGAAGAATCTGATGTATTTATCAATTGTATCTGGTGCGATGCGGATATGTCTTTCGGCTGCAAAGGTATTTGACAGTCTACAGGGATTCGTCAGGGAACCGATACCGGATGCAAGATCATTCAGTAGGATGTCCAGGATTTCCTCATCATTGTTTATCTGATGTCGTTCCAGGACATCCTTGATATAGGTTCTGTTGAAGAGATTCTGCAGATAACGATTTTTCTCTTCATGCGACTCCATCGTCCATACCAGCGGCATTCCACCGTAGGTGTAGTAATCTCGCCATGCTCCGCGCTTATCTCCCTCATAAAGCTCGTATACTTCAGCGAAGGAGAGCGGATAGACACGAATCTCATCCCCGCGATCTCTGAACTGGGTAGGAATATCCGACGAAAGCATTTTAGAGTTGCTGCCCGTCACATAGATGTCCGCATTTGGAAGCTTCATGAGTCCGAGCACCACATCGATAAAGGTAAGTTTCTCATTCGGATCATCTACATATGGATTGGGTATTTCCGTCACAAACTGAATTTCATCGATAAACACATAGTAGTGTTTATTCTTATCAGGCATCCTTTCCCTCACAACTTTGTTAAGTTCAAAAGGATTTCTGTACTTTGCGTTATCGATCTCATCCAGAGCTAGTCCTACAATCTGGTCTTCTTCTACACCATTGTCCAGAAGGTACTGGCGGTAAAGGGTGAACAGCAGATAGGTTTTCCCGCTTCGGCGAAGACCGGTTATGACCTTGATACGTCCATTGTCCTTTTTTCGGATCAATTGATCCATATATTGTTTTCTTGCATACTGCATAGTTTTGACCTCTCTTTATGTTTATGAAATTTTTGCGGATTCCGCAATTTTTTCATATATATACGCGGTCCATATCAGCATGCGTTGCCTGCTCCTTCCACTCAATACAGTCGCGGTTCTTTTCGCTGAATATATCGTTGACGCTACCGATGGTCAGCAATAATCAGCC
>LVBC01000019.1 GCA_001604265.1 Spirochaetales bacterium Spiro_01 | reverse complement strand
GTATGAAACCAATCTCAAAATGACCCGGTGGATTATCCGGAACTTTGACAAACTGAAGCTGTAATTGCCGGGAAAACAAAAAGGGGCGCCCTGTCCGTACGGACGGGGCGCCTTTTCCGGTATGGCGCTGATGATCAGCGTTCAACCAGTTCCAAGGTGTAGGGGGTAAAACGTTCCATGCTGCCGGTGTCCAGCGGCTGGATGGTGATGCTGCTGCCGATTTCGGCGACGGGGAACATTTCCCGGATGAGCAGGTGTGCCCATTCTTCACCGTCATCATCATTTGCCAGATACTTCTGGTCACTTGTCAGGCTGGCAATTTCGTTTCCGTCCTGATCCAGCAGGCGGTACCAGGCGCTGCCGTGGAGCGGCAGGGTGAGGGTGGGACAACCTTCTCCGGGACCTTCAGAGAAAGAGTTTTCGTATTCTTCCGGATCATAGTCGTCCTCCGCTTCGACTTCAACGTAGATGCCCAGATCCGTACGGGTGACCTTCGCTGAATTAACCTTATAGTTTTCCAGTTTAATGGGCAGGTTGGTTGCTTCATAGGTACGGGTTCCGGCAACCTGGACGGGCATGGTCACGCTGCAGGGTACCATCTCAATGGCCGGCGCGTTGCTTTCGGGATCCGGATCATATTCATAGATATAGGTTGGGCGAATGGCAGTCAGGGTATCACCCAGTTCCAGATCATCAATAAAGAAGGTGGTATCCGCTGTGATGGAGTATGCCGAATCATAACGCTCGTGCCAGCCGTCCCAGACATCGTACTGCTGTCCGCCGGTTTCAACCGTCATACTGCCCGGGTTGAGGAGATATACTTTCGGGGCGGCTGCACGTTCAGCAGCGAAAGGCACGCTGTTGGGATCCACGTCCCAGTCAGAGCCCCAGAGCAGGGCACCCTTTTCCGGATCGGCGATCCAGGTGACCAGCATGTGGACGGAACGGCCGTCGCATACGGCTTCGTCAACGCGGATTTCCTTCAGGATTCCGGTTTCAGCATATTCCACTTTAACATCAGGTTTCTGAATCTCTACTTCACCGATGTCGTTGGTGTGCAGGAAGTTCAGGATATCCCCGACGAAGGCAAGGGCAGTGGCCATCAGGACAAGAATCAGGGCAAAAGCGATTATCGCGGACCGCGGAATGATGCGTTTCATTTGTCGTTCCTCCGTTTTTGTCTGCAGCGCGCGCTGAACGGAGCGCTCAAAGGCTTCCGGTGCAGGCTCAAAGCAGTCTTTCCAATTCAATTCTTTCATCCTTCACACCTCCTCTTCCAGCAGAACGCGTAATGTGGTTCTCGCCCGATGCAGGCGCTGTTTGACGGTGCCCTCGGGGCAGTGAAGTATATGCGCGGTTTCGCGCAGGGAAAAGCCGTCGATATAGTAGAGTGTAACGGCGAGCCGCAGTTTTTCGGGGAGCTGCATCACAGCAGTGTGAAGAGCTTCATCCCGCAGGCGGTTGTCCATGCCGTCCGGTTGTTCGATCTCAATCTCTTCCACGGTTACTTCACGCCAATGTGAGTGGCACAGGCGCTTGCATTCGTTGACGAGGATGCGCATGATCCATGCGTTAAAAAGGCTTTCATCACGCAGCTGAGGCAGCTTGCGCCAGGCTTTCCATACGCATTCCTGCACGGCATCCTGCCGGTCCTGGGGGCTGCGCAGCAGGCTGGCGGATACCCGGTACATTTTCTGGGTAAGCGCAGTTACCTGCTGCTCGAATTCAAATTCAGTCATGGGCGCCCTTTCCTTTCCTGTATCGGCCGATACACCCTATAGACACATTCACCGGGGAAAAGGTTCAGTTTTTTCAGAAAAAGTTTTTGTTCCGGATAGATAACGAAAGAAGAATTACCGGCGTTCCACCTGCACAGGACTAACATTCTCCTGAATATAAAAAGCGGATACCGCAGTTGCGGTATCCGCTTTGTGATTGTGCTGTATTTGCCTGGAGTTAAGCAATGACGATTTCGCCGTTTTCATCCAGATCCACGACGAGTTCCGTGCCGGGAGTCACGTCGGCAGCGATGACCTTGCGGGCAATGAGGGTTTCCACCTTGCTCTGCAGGTAACGCTTAAGGGGACGGGCACCGAAGACGGGATCGAAGCCCCGGTCGATGACGGCATTCAGGGC
>LVBC01000018.1 GCA_001604265.1 Spirochaetales bacterium Spiro_01 | reverse complement strand
AGTCGATACCGACTGCGAGGGCATGCAGCTCTACACTGGAAAATCCTTCAATGTCCCAGGCTGCACTCAGGGAGACTTTGGCCCATACCAGGGCTTCTGCCTGGAGACGAGCGGATACCCGGACAGTCCGAACAGGAAGGATTTCCCATCCTGCATTCTGAGCCCAGGCGAGGTATACGAGAGGACTACTGTATATACACTTGGAGAGGTACATCTTTGAAAGTATTTCTCATAGGAGTCACAGGAGGCTCGGGCTCCGGAAAGAGCACAGTCGTTGATAGGATAACGAAGGCACAGCCTGACAGCATCTGCATCTCGCAGGACAACTACTACAAGTCTGCATCGTTCATCAGCAACGAGAACATAACCTCGTACAACTTCGACAGGCCCGAGGCTCTCGATCTCGAGCTGATGTACCAGAATCTTGTGGATCTTAAGAGCGGCAAGGCTGTCGATATCCCGCAGTACGACTTCGTTCTCCACTCAAGGAAGGCAGAGAATCTGCATATCGAGCCCAGACATGTCATCATCGTCGATGGGCTCATGGTACTCTACGACGAGAAGATAAGAGGTCTTCTCGATCTGAAGCTCTTCGTGGATACTCCAGCAGACATACGTCTTGCAAGGAGACTGAGAAGGGATATACAGGAGAGAGGAAGGACAGTCGAGTCTGTGCTGGATCAGTACATCAATGTTGTAAGGCCCGGCCATGAGAGGTACATTGAGCCCTGCAAGGCTTATGCTGACCTGATAATCCCGGAGGGTGGATACAACGAGAATGCGCTGGATGTGCTCATAAGCCACGTCCAGAATCTCGCAGGGAGGCTCTAGGCTTTCTGTAGATCGTGTAGCTTTCTCTCATGCCCTTTATTGTGAACACCTCGGGAACCTCATCGGGACCGCCGAGAAAGCCGGGCCTGCAGCGCAGTATCCTGGCAAGGCCTAGAAGTGTTCCCCTGATTATCCCATGTCTCTTCACTGCTCTGACGAAGTATGCAGAGCAGGAGGGGTAGTAGCGGCACTTGCAGGGACCCATCATGGGAGAGAGTACAGATCTATAGATGTATACAGGTATCAGATAGATATTCCTTGCAAGTGAAAGAAGCTTCATCACTCAAGGATACCATCAAAGAGGGACAATGAGAATAATCATATCGCCAGCGAAGAAGATGAGAGTCGACTCCGATGTTTTCAGAGCCGAGGGCACTCCCATCTTCATCGAGAGAGCAAGAGAGCTCCAGGGACTTCTTCGCTCGCTTGGAAGGGATGAGCTCAGAAGGGTGTGGGCCTGCAGTGAGAAGCTCTTTTCCAAGGCGGAGGGACTTCTCTCCTACGAGCTTGAGGATGCAAGCACTCCCGCTCTGATCGCATACGATGGTATCCAGTACCAGTACATGGCACCGAAGGCCTTCAGCTACGACGAGCTTGGCTATGTCGAGGAGCATCTGAGGATAATCTCCGGCTTCTATGGCATCCTCCGTCCACTCGACAGGGTCATCCCATACCGCCTCGAGATGCAGGCTTCCTTTCCAGGAAGGGGTGGTCTCTACGCCTACTGGAAGGATGATATATACAGTGCATTGACGAACAAGGACAGGCTGATAGTCAACCTTGCATCCCAAGAGTATGCAAGGGCAATCAGACCATATCTGGACAGGAGTGACCGCTTCATCGATGTGTACTTTGCAGAAATAGTGGATGGAAGGCCTGTCGAGAAGGGTGTATATGCAAAGATCGCACGTGGCGAGATGGTGCGCTTTCTGGCCTCCAGGAAGGCCGAAGGCGCAGAGGTGATGAAGGAGTTCACCTTTTCAGGCTACCACTTCGACTCTCATCTCTCTAGCAATGACAGGTATGTCTTTCTCCGTTGAATTTTCTTTTAAATAATGGCCCGATGTTCTAGAATCTCACTTATGGGACTCTATTCATATATCGAGGAAAGGTATCTTGAAGCACACTCCACTATCTCTCTTACAGGTGGAGGGGGCAAGACGACCTTCCTGATAGGCTTTTCAAACTATCTGAAGAGAAGAGGAAGAAGCGTGCTCGTTACGACGACGACGAAAATGCAGAGTCCTGAAGCTCTCGATTTCGACACGGACAGAATATTCTTCGAAAGCGATGATATCCAGAGACACTTTCCAAGGAAAGGCGAGTCGGTCTACTTTGCAGAAAGATACGATGAGAGAAAGTGCTGCTCTCCGGATACTGCAGTGCTCGAAGTACTGTCGGAGAGCTACGATGTGACGCTTGTCGAAGCAGATGGTGCAAGATGCAGGCCACTCAAGATGCACACAGAAAAGGATCCTGTCATCCTCGACTCAACTACGCTGACAGTTGCTTTCATCGGAGCAAGGAGTATTGGAATGAGGATAGAGGATGCCTGCTGTGGCTGCTCTGATAGCGGCATAGTCGATATATCCTTCATCCAGAAGCTCATCGACAGCAGAGAAGGAGTCCTGAAGGGTGTGAAGGGACGAGGAGTCATCGTAGTGAACCAGTGCGATGAGGTAGCTTGGAGTGCATTCAAGGGCCTTGTCTCTCCTGTCGAGATCATCCTTGCAAGTACACAGAGGGATACTGTCTATGGAACTCTTTGAGAAGGCTGCAGAGCTTGAAAGGCTGAATCTTCCATTTGCAATCGTTACGATAACGGGCTTTTCGGGAGTCGTTCCGAGAAAGAGCGGCAGGATGCTTGTCACAGATAGTGGAGAGTGCTTTGGAAGCGTCGGCGGCGGGAATGCAGAGAGCACTGCCGTCAGGACGGCGCTGCTTGCAATCGAGGATGGAATGAACAGAAATATAAGTGTCGAAAGTGACCTGGGGGTAGTCGATATGGTCGTGGATGTTGCGTCAAGAAGGAGAAGGGCTCTGATCGTTGGCTATGGACATGTGGGAAGAGCGATAGCTGATACGCTTTTCAGCTGCGGCTTTTCCATTTCCATCTGCGAGACGGAGAGTGTGATCGAGGAGAGGGCAAAGTGCATCTATACCTCTTCAACGATGGCCGGAGCCTTGAAAAAGGCCACTATAGATAGCTCGACAGCTGTTGTCGTGACTACCAGGCTTGACCCTGAGCTCTATCCGATTCTCGAGAAGACGGATGCCTTCTACATAGGATTCCTTGCTTCAAGAAGCAGGGCTGTAAATGCAAAGAGAAGCTTTTCAGTTCCGATGGGCCTCGATATCGGAGCTGAGACACCGAATGAGATCGCTGTCTCTGTCGCAGCAGAGATACTTGCATTCGAGAAGAGAAGAAGCCTTGAATGCATTTCAGAAAGAAGCAGGGGAACTGTAATCGTCAGAGGAACAGGCGATCTTGCGACTGCTGTCATCATAAGGCTGAGAAATGCAGGCTACAGCGTGCTTGGATTGGACCTTGAAAGGCCGACTCAGATAAGGAGGAATGTCTCCTTTGCAGAAGCGATGTACGAGAAAGAAAGCACAGTAGGTGGAGTCACTGCAAGAAGGATAGAGAGAGCCTCCGAGCGCTTCCAGGTCTGGGATGAGGGCATGATCCCTGTGCTTGCCGACGAAACACTCTCCTGCCTCGATGAAGTCAGGCCGC
>LVBC01000345.1 GCA_001604265.1 Spirochaetales bacterium Spiro_01 | reverse complement strand
GTCTTCATCGTTGAGCTCAAGGAATTCGTTGATGGAATCGCAGATGAGATCTTTCTCGAAGAGTTCTGCTGCCACAGTCTTTATGACGAACGGGTATTCCTTGTAGAAGTTCATCTTTTCGAGGCTCTTCTCATCGTCGATGACAACGATGTTCAGGAGCAGCTCATCAGAGTCTTTGTAGCTCCATTCGGAGAGGAATGATGCGAAGCCGTCCATGATCTCGTGGCATTTGCTGTTGTGACCGAGCATGATGATCTTCTTTTTCTCAAGCCAGAAATCCTTATTGAGCCTGATCGGAATCCCGGAGAGCCTGTCGCTGCTCTTCTTGGAAGAATCCTTCTCGTTCAGTGCCATGTAATAGCAGAAATTCCTGCCGTTGTCGGACTGGACTGTCAGCGGGATGACATGACTGCTGCTGTCCAAGGTCTTCCTGATATAAGCCATCTCATCACTCTCACTGCAGGGAGATGTGTAGAAGGTGGCACCCTTGTTGGAAAGCAGTTCGTTGTAGATAGAATTGAGCTCAGGCATCAGCGAGAACTGGGCCATGAGCTTGCCGAGGATCTGGTTGACCCTGACGGGAACGATATTGCACTTGCCGTCGACCTGCTTGCTCCTGATGATCTTCTGGACCAAGTTCCATGTCCAGTCGTCGGTGATCTCTACTATGATCCTCTGGTTGTCCTGGGAATATGAAGCGGAAGTGATATCGGATACCTGCATCAAGGTCTTGATGGTCAGCGAATTGCCTTTGTCGAACTTATCGGCTTTCTCGCTTACGGCATATTTGCAGATGCTGCTGTTGATCTCTTCGCCTAAGATGACTACCGATGATGCGCGATGGAGGGAGATGTCGAAGAGCTGCTTCGATGAGAACACATCGCCTTCGCGGACAACTATCGTCAGGTTGTTTTTGAACTTATTCTTTGAGCAGTACATCTTGCGCGCGAAAAATGACTTTCCGCTGCATTTTGCGGCTATCCTGTCGTTCTCTCTTTTTACGGTCTCGTGAAGGCGTTCTTCTATCTGCCTCTCGACTTCGGCTTTGCCGGAACCGACCAGGACTACGACCTTCCTGATGCTGTCGCTGTAGAGGAGGTCATTTACGATTTCGAGAGCTCTGGAATTCCAGTTGAGGATGACGAAGTGATCCGACATTATGAGCTTGTGATTGCCGGCATTGGAATCTTCGATGAAGCCGGAAATGTAGTTCGTGATGTAACCGATAACGGCGCCTGTGAAGGAGATCATTCCGATGATGACTATGATGAGGCAGACGATCGCGATAGCGGCATTCTGCGGTCCGATATCTTCGACGACATAGGAGATGCAGCCTGCATCAAGGATCATGCTTATCGTGTAGAAGGCGGATTCGAAGAACCCTAATTCCTCAGTCCCTGTCAGAGACATCTTGCTTATGATGAACGCAGAAAGAAAGAGGAAGACGATATTAAAGAAGAGTATCGAGAGGAGGACTATCTGTCCCGGATTTTTAGCAAGCCTGATGCTGAACCATTCGCGGATCTTTCTGTACATTCGTGTCACCTCGCGCCGTTGAAGTCTATTTGCATTTTATAAGTATATGAAATCATACGCAATTAGTTGTTATACTTATACGGAAAGTTATGTCAGAGGGTTTAAGTCCATGGATCATGAATTGCTGATAAAGAGTGCAGAAGAATACGTTGCCGGATTGCTCGAAAACAACAGCGGAGGGCATGACATATCCCATTCAATCA
>LVBC01000344.1:194-2124 GCA_001604265.1 Spirochaetales bacterium Spiro_01 | reverse complement strand
AGCAGGATCTCCTCAAGACGGCCACCGGTGCCGGAGAAAAATACCAGCTTATAGTCATCTTTCTCGATCAATTCATCCTTCTTTTCATTGATCTCGTAACAGTTGACCTCCATTACAATGCCGATCCTGCCGTCCTTTGTAACAAAAGACTCCACGGGAGCCTCCGTGCTGTCAAACAAGGAATTCCCTGTCATCTCCCCGCTCATGGAAAAGATCGCCAGGCCTCCGACAGTTGTATTATTCTGGATCTCAAAATAGCGTTTCAGTTCTTTTGCTTTATACACATCAAGACCGTTTATCTCTTTTTGGTCTTCTTCTGACAGACTGTAACCCGCTGAATATGTAACATAGATGCTGTCACCTGCAATTCCGCTGCTGAATGATCGGCATCCTTCAAGTTTTCTGGTCTCATCGATCGGTATAAAGAGTTCTGCCGTAGTGTCAGTGAAATACGGATCATTCTCCTTCACGTATTGCTGCCTTGGCGTTCCGTCCGGATTCTTAGGTCCTTTCTTACTGCAGGACATAGCAGGCAGCGCCATAGCGCCGCAAAGTACAGCGGCCAGACACCGCTTAACAGCTTTGTTGATCATCCCGTCAATACCCCCATATTGTTTATCAGAATTACCCTATTATATTCGGTTCATAAAAAAGACTGCCCCATAAATATGAGGCAGTCTTACGCTATTTTTATATCTTAGCCTTTACTCGTGATCGTAAGGATAGATCTTCTCGATCGTGCCGTCCTCAGCGATGTTGAGCTTTGTGAACTTGACAGATCTCTTGTGTGAGCATCCGCCGGATCTCTTTGCATCGTGATAGAAGAGGTACCACTCGCCGTCGATCTGTACGATTGAGTGGTGTGTTGTCCATCCGATAACAGGCTCCATGATCCTTCCCTTGTATGTGAAGGGACCTTCAGGTGAAGTGCCTTCCGCATAGCAGAGGTAGTGTGTCGTTCCTGTTGAGTATGAGAAATAGTACTTTCCGTTGAACTTGTGCATCCACGGATCTTCGAAGTAGCGGCGGTCCTCGTCGCCTGCCTTGATGGGCTCACCGTTCTCGTCAAGGATCGTGATCATCTTCGGAGCTGACTTGAAAGCTGTCATGTCAGGTGTGAACTCGGCAACAAGAGCAGCAAGAGCCTTATCGTCGCCTTCAGGTCTTCTCTCATTCGGATTGAATGAGCCTGACTGCCACATCTCGAGCTGGCCGCCCCAGAGTCCGCCGTTGTAGCACCAGATCCTGCCGTCATCGTCCAAGAGGACTGCGGGGTCAATGCTGTAGCTGCCCTGAATGTAATTCTCCTGCGGCTTGAAAGGTCCGACAGGTGAATCAGACTCGGCAACGCCGATCCTGAAGATGTCGTCCTTATCCTTTGCAGGGAAAACAAGATAGTACTTGCCGTTCGTGTAGACAGCATCAGGTGCCCAGAGCTGTCTTGATACCCACGGGATATCATCTTCGCTGATAGCAACGCCGTTGTCGACGCATTCGCTGTCAAGGCTGTCCATCGAAAGGATGTGATAATCCTTCATTACATACTGCTCGCCGTCGTCATCCTCAGGGATGTCCAGGTCTTCGTCGTGTGAAGGATAGATGTAGATCTTGCCGTTAAAAACATGTGCGGAAGGATCTGCAGTGTAGATGTTGGTAACAAGGTCTTTGCGCTCGTTCTTTTTCATATGCACCTCTTGTTCACAAAAAAAGTTGTCCGTACTTTGATAGTAACATTTATCGGGGTGCCATGTAAAACTTTTATTGCTAAAAGATATACCGTTCTTGCTATTTCTTCAGCAGGCGCCGTTCTTCGAATTATACTCGTTAAGCTTGTCAGTATAGACTTTCGAGCGCTTTCTCATGATCAAGAGGTCTATCAGCAGACAGCAAATATAGCAAATTGCGACAACTATGCCCAGGACGATCCACA
>LVBC01000344.1:0-182 GCA_001604265.1 Spirochaetales bacterium Spiro_01 | reverse complement strand
CTGCGCTCGAGAATATGTTCATCCAGTAGAACATCAGTATCTCGACCGGAATGAACAGCGCGAAGAACACCGTCAGATCAAAGACGAACCCTCTCTTCTTCATAAGCTTTGTGAAGAACGCGAAAACAAAACATGCCGAACCCCACGCGCAGAGCACCAGAAGCTTTAAAAGAGTTTCACAT
>LVBC01000343.1 GCA_001604265.1 Spirochaetales bacterium Spiro_01 | reverse complement strand
TTCGGATCGGCGGGTATCGACGTGGATAGTGCCGCGGAACTCGCTTCCACCTCGTGCTCGACCATCTCCCCACGAATATTCGTAATTGCATCGCTAAGCAAATCTGACAGCCGAACATTTTGCATCGGAGTACAGGCCGTGTCTGGTCTTCCGAATTGGTTCGTTGTATTCACAAGATGTCCGAGAATCATTTCTGGATGATCAACAAAGTATTGATTGACCGTGATCCCTTCATCCGTCGTTGAAAGATGTATCCAATCCTGATCGAGATCCACCATTCTTTCTCGCTTTTGGAAAAAAAGAATATCCGAAGTCACTTCGGTGCCTGCGTTTGCCTTGAAAGCGTCATTCGGGAGTCGTATCGCCCCCAACAATTCAGCTCGTCGTGCAATGTATTTGCGAACGGCGGGGCGAGCGATTTTGCAAAGAAGTAATCGTGAACAAGAAAATTGTTCTTGTCATATCGCTTGTCTGCTATCTTGTATTGACCAAAAGGTACATTCCCGATGGCAAGATCGAAAAAGGAGTCAGGAAGAGAAGACTCTTCAAAGCCTTGAATGGCGATGTTTGCATCCTGATACAGCTGTTTGGCAATCCGTCCCGATATAGAATCCAGTTCAACTCCATAAAACCGTGAGTCTGACATCAAGGCAGGAGCACAACCAAAGAAGTTGCCGATTCCCATCGCCGGTTCAAGGATGTTTCCTCTACGAAAACCCATACGCTCGACAGCTTCATAGATCGCTCGAATAATGACGGGAGAAGTATAGTGAGCATTTAGGGTAGATTCGCGTGCAGACTCGAATTCATTCTCCGATAACAGCGACTTCAATTCTCGATACTCGTTCGGCCACTGCTGTTCATCGAAGGCCATTGGGAGACCGCCCCATCCTACGTACTTGGCGAGAATGTCTTGTTCGCTTGAAGTGGCGAGACGATCTTCGGATTCGATCTTCTGTAGCAAACGGATGGCCGAAACGTTCGCGACATACTTAACTTTCGGGCTTCCTGTAGCAAGACCATCATCCGTGATATGGTATGTGTTACGGGCTTCCAGAGACTTTGTTACTACGACCGTTTGGGGTTTCGGCTCAGGTTTTTCTTTTTCCCATGCTGGAACAAACTGTTCCTCGGAGTACAAGTGATCGTTCCGATCGTCGGCGCGAACCAATTCATCAAACGTATCCCGTTCAATCGCTTGTGTTTTATCTTCATCCAGGCCGACTGTAATGAGAACGGATACTTCATCGATTTTTTCGATTTGTGCGAGCTGTTCTCCTCCAGAAGGCGTGCTTATTAAAACCTGATCGCCCTTGCCGTATTCTGCTAGACCTTCGAGCTTCTTGTCCGGTTCTACAATGTCTGAATCGACAATACTGCTCTGCGATTGGATAGGCGGTTGGTGTTTAATCTGGCTGTTAAGCGGGTTCTCCCGGATCTTCTGATCAAAAATCGTGCGGGACATCTTCTCTGTCAGAAGAGGATACCGGCTGTCCTGTAGCAATACCTCTTCTTCTCCGTAGAAAAGAACAAGGAAAGAGTCTGTGCCGACAAAAACGGTGTCACCCTTCAGAACGTTAACGGACTCTCGAATAAGAGCCGTTTTCGCGTCTTCCAGATACTCTGGAGCCCCCCGACCGGCACGCCTAGGCAGGACAGGAGAGACATACTCTTGTTTTTTGAGAATGATTTGTGATTTCTCATAGGGCGAAAGATAACGATCTGACTGAATCAGCAGACGAATTCTTGCATCAATCTCGCTCCACTTAACGACCACCTCAGAATCAGAATTGTCCCGATCGTAAACCCAAATCCG
>LVBC01000017.1 GCA_001604265.1 Spirochaetales bacterium Spiro_01 | reverse complement strand
TTCAACGGTGTTGGAATCACGGATGACAAGTGGCTCGTAGTCATCGCCATGGGCATGGCCGCCATGAATGTCATTCTCCTTAGAAACGCATTCGAGAATGTACCATCCGAGATCGAGGAGGCCGCCATCGTCGACGGCGCAACCGAGTTCCAGGTACTCTCGAAGGTCTACATACCGATGAGCAAATCGACAATCGCGACCGTAGCTCTCTTCTTCGGAATCTCCCGTTGGAATGGATACTTCTGGGCCCGCCAGATGATTAGCAACTCCAACGAGCATCCACTGATGGTCTTCATCAGACTTCTGCTCGAGGAGTACACCGACGCCGAGGCTATGGCCGGCTGGAACGAGGTCTATGCATCCGACTCTGTCATCTACGCCCTGATCGTCTGCTCGATCGTTCCTATCCTCATCATCTACCCATTCATCCAGAAGTACTTTGCCAAGGGTGTCAACATGGGTGGTGTCAAGGAGTAATTGGGTTCACGTTGTACAAGTACAACTGAATATATGAAGATTACATTCAGGCCGACGGCCTTAAAGGAATGTAACGGAGGAAAAAATGAAGAAAATCATAGTTTTGTCCTTGCTCGTTGCTCTTACTCTCACCGCATTCGTAAGCTGTGGTGGCGGCAACAAGATCCAGGTAGCAGAGACACCAAAGGCAGCAGCTCCAGCTGCAGCACCTGCAGCAGCCGCTCCAGCAGCCGCAGCACCTGCAGCAGCTCCAAAGGCAGAAGCCGCTCCAAAGAAGGTCGAGCCTCTTACCTATGCTGATGGTACAGTCCTCAGAATGGCCACTGGATACAACAGCAAGAAGACCGGTCTTTCCTTCGATGCCGACACCGCTGGTCAGGGCATCGAGCTTGCTGGTGTCACCTACCACACAGGCGACCTCAAGCCGACATGGGTAGAGGTACAGAATGTCCTCAAGGTAAAGTTCGAGGACAAGTATCAGGGCAACAGCGCTACAAACGAGCTGAAGTACTGGGCTGAGCGTCTTGGCGACGTCGATATGGTCTCAGGTAACGCATCCGCTCTCAACGAGTATGGTGAGGCAGGCAGCTTCGTCAACATCGCAGAGTACCTCGACAGGATGCCTAACTTCAAGGCATACCTCGATGCCAACCCGATCGTAAGACTCTCCATCACCGGCAACACCACCACTGGTGCAATCTACTTCTCACCATACTTCGACGGTGTCAACGATATCGAGAGAATGCCTCTCATGAGAGTCGACTTCGTTACAAAGCTTCTCGATGGAGAGGGCGAGTTCAAGGCAGAGAAGTGCGGCAATCTCAAGAGTGCTGTCTACGAGCCATACATGCCGACCTCTGGCAAGGTCACCATCGATACAGTCAAGGCCGATGGTTCTGGTGTCTTCCAGCTTACAAAGAACTATGACAAGGCCGGCAACATCGTCGCAAAGATGAACGATGCACTTTCCAAGGGTGCTGTCGATGGCGTCACAGCTGTCAATATGCTCAGGAAGTATATCGATGAGGCATACGACGGCTACTATGGCACAACCAGATCCAACCTCTTCGTAGGTCAGGATGCAGCCTGGGATGCAGATGAGCTTGTAGCTCTCCTCAGGTGTGTAGTCGCCAACGCACAGACCCTCAATGGCACCGATACCATCCAGGGCTACTTCTCCAGAGAGGACTCCAACCTCCAGAGACAGGTCGACCTCACCAGATTCATCGGTACTCTCTTCGGTATCCGTGGTATGGAATCCAGACAGGAGTGGCTGTACATCGATTCCGACGGATCCCTCAAGGATGCTCGCCAGCAGGTCGCTACATATGAGGCTCTCGAGAGAGTTCACGATCTCGCAGAGGAGGGCCTCATTTCCAAGTCCTTCATCGAGGCTTCCGGTGAGAACTCCGGTACAATGCTCGAGAACGACATGGGCTTCATGAGCTATGACTACAACCAGACACAGACCATCCTCAATGCTACCAAGCTCAAGATCGACGAGGGTGAGAAGTACATGGCAGTCATGGTACCTGTTGCTCGCTGGTATGATGGTTCCGATCCGAACGGTGTCTACATGAGATTCACAGAGTCCTGGAGATCCGTAAAGACCGATGCTTGGGCAATCTCCAAGGCCGGTGTCGGCTCCGACGAGAACAAGCTCAACGCAGCTCTCGCACTCATCGACTTCGCATACAGCGACAAGGGTATGATCCTTCTCAGCTACGGTCCTGATGCCTTCATCAAGACAAAGGCTGATGGAAGCTACGAGACCTTCTCCTTCAACGGCAAGCAGATGCCTGTCATCGCAGATTCCACTTTCGATCTGCTCTGGAAGCTCACAAAGGGCAACTACACCAACTTCGCCAGATACTATCTCGGATCCACACTCTCCTTCGCAAAGAGCCAGGCATTCGAGTTCCAGTGCACACACGAAATCGGCAAGGAAGGTGCAGGCAAGATCTCCACTGCAATCGGTCTTGGCGTGATCAAGCATCCTGAGCTGGCACTCACAGAGAACAAGTGGTACACCTCTGTTCCTACAACACTGCCAACTACAACAGTCGAGACAAAGACCCTCAACGAGTACACAGAGCTTATCTCCAAGTTCGGTACTGCAAAGAAGAAGTTCAACATCATGGTCGATCAGATCCAGAAGGGCTACACACTTGATGGTGTCGCATCCGCAGAGGATATGGTCAATCTTGTCAACAAGAGCTGGGGTGGCGCACAGTATCTGATGCTCAAGCAGCAGCAGTGGAAGCGTATCCAGAAGTTCTACGATAATCTTTAAGTTTCTGACCGTGCAGGGGGAGGATCTCCCCTTGCATGGTTACCTTGGTATTGTTTAGGAGGAGTTATGTACAGAAAACAGATGAAGCTTCAGAAGATTTTCTGTCTCATCGCATTGGCAGCCAGTGTCGTGGTCTTTATCTATTCTCTTGGAATAATGACGGACCTTTATGATTGCCTTTATTCCACGATGATGGATGCCAGTGACATCAACAACACATGGGTAGATGGCTCGCAGGTATATTATTATATGCAGGGTTTCAACAGGAGCTTCCTGTCCAGGTCGATTGTCCTGCTGTTGCTTGCATGTCTCCTCTTCATCGTGAATACGGACAAGCGCAGGAAGTATTACATCGCAAATTACGTTTCAGTCGCACTTTTCTGTGCCTTCGACCTTTTCCTGGTCATCTGGGCACATATGAATATAGAGGCCTACAAGGCTCTCTGGCTTCAGGTCGATTTCGAGGCTCTCAAGGTCTTTGCCGAGAACTTCAAGTCAACCTATAGCGAGTCGACCTTCTGGTTCGACATCCACTATGCAGTCTTCGCACTTTCCATCGCTGCTGCAGCACTTCTGGTATTCAATACCTACTGGAAGATCTGCCTGATGAAGGAGGAGAGCAGACTCATCAAGGAAGGAAAGGGTAAGGAGGAAGCATGAAGCAGGAAACTGACAATCAGATCGCTGTTGACCGCATGCGCTATACGAAGAACAAGTTCTCTTCGAATATGGCCATTCTGGCAATTCTGTTCAATGTCTTTTATTTTGTTAACATCTACAAGTCGGACGTCAGTGATTACTACTACAACATCCTGATCGGTGGTTCGATTGTATTCAACCTCTTGTACCTCCTTCTGGCATTCCTTGCCTCTGAAGAGGTCAAGCAGTACAACGAGAAGTACTGTTATGTACTTATCGCAATGGGACTGGTGCAGTTCATCAGGATCTTCATCATCCCGATGCAGGCCCATAGCGCTGTTGTAACAATCGCCAAGGTAGAGAGACAGGTCATGTACACCTCTCAGTTCATGAGATGTGTGATCTATCTGGTCCTCTCTGGCGCATGCTGCATCGCCGGCGGAATTGTTGGCGTCAAGCTGAGCCGCACGCTCAAGGCCTACCAGGCTACGCTCGGTGAAGAGAAGAGGAGAGACTGATGGCTAATCTTGTATTACAGCATATTGAAAAGATCTATGACGGCAATGTAAAGGCAGTCCACGACTTCAACCTGGATGTCAAGGATGGTGAGCTGATCGTCTTCGTAGGACCTTCCGGCTGTGGAAAGTCCACTACGCTGAGAATGATCGCAGGCCTGGAGGATATCTCCAGTGGCAAGTTGTTCCTGGATGGAAAGGATATTACCCAGTTCCCTGCCAAGGACAGGGACATGGCAATGGTATTCCAGAACTATGCCCTCTATGGCCACATGACCATCTATGAGAACATGGCATTCTCTCTCACACTGAGAAACGAGGATCCGAATGTCATCCACAAGAAGGTACTTGCAGCCGCAGATATACTGAACCTCACGACCCAGCTCAACAAGAAGCCGGGACAGCTTTCCGGTGGACAGAGACAGAGAGTCGCAATGGGAAGAACCATCGTAAGAACACCTAAGGTATTCCTCTTCGATGAGCCGCTTTCCAACCTCGATGCAAAGCTCAGAGGTTCGACAAGACGTGAGATCCTGCTCCTACACAAGAGGCTGAAGGCCACGATGCTCTATGTCACGCACGACCAGACCGAGGCACTGACACTTGCAGACAGGATCGTCTGTATGTCCATGGGACATGTCCAGCAGGTCGGAACCCCACTCGAGCTCTACGACCACCCTGCAAATGTCTTCGTCGCCTCCTTCATCGGACTGCCTCCAATGAACCTCTTCGATGTCACTGTAAAGGGTGACCACCTCGAAGGAAAGGGTGGCTTCAGGGCTCCTCTCGACGAGAAGCAGCAGAAGACTCTCAAGGCATACGAGGGCAAGGAGATAATCCTTGGTGTAAGACCTGAGAACCTCGTAGAGGGAAAGGATATCGATGTCAAGGTCACAAGCAACGAGAACCTCGGCATGAATACTCTGGTCCATGGCCACATCACAGATGGAAATGGAACCTTCGACAGGATCACCTGTAAGCTTCGCGGCTGGTGCAACTACAAGAGTGGCGATATCGCCAAGGTCTCCATCAACCGTATGCATTTCTTCGATAAGGAGACTACGAACTCCATCAACGGGGAGGAGAAGTGATGGCCAAGATAAATGCAAAGGAAGGATTGAGAAAGTTCATTGTTTCAATCAAGAGAAATACTTCACGTATTCCACTACTGGCTTTCCTGATCAGCTTCGTATACTATTCGTTCAACCTGAGCTGCATTTCGAACACCACAGCAAAGATCCAGGGTCCTGGAATGGGACTCTTCGGATTCATGACCATGCTCTTCTCGATGCTGGGTCTCGTCGCATTCATCAATGCATTCCCACATCGCAAGAAGGTCAACAGGCCGATGCTTGTCCTGATGTTCTTCCTGGTAGCTCTGGTCATCTTCGCCGATGTCTCATACCGCAATCTGATCTACAGGGCTGTATTTGACCCAGTCAATCCGATTGCTGTTACCGAGAGCACAGCATATATCGCAACTGCAGCTTCCATGCTCAGTGTCCACATCGTGCTTCTGGTCATCTCGATCGTTCTTACAGCACTGCTTCCTGTCTACAGCAGGCTTCTGAAGAAGATCAACACCAATATCGATGTAGATGGCTACGGCAAGATGGAAGCAATCGAGATAGAGCGCGACTAAGGTGAGCAGGAAGGAAGTAGAGGAGCGCGAAATAGATCATTACAAGCTGAATACAAAGGCTGTCGATGATCTGGTAAGCGCCAACAGCGAGAACTCTCCACCGGTCTCCGAGGCCGAGCTGAGAAGGTACACCAGTGGGCACCATCTGAACATACCGATGAGTGCAAAGGTAGTATTCACTAAGTTCTGGTTCGCTGGAGCTGTCTGCTACTTCTTCCTGTGGGGACTGGGATTGTACATCCCATCCGAATTGGATCTGGTTTTCGTGACCGCCATCGCCATGGGCTTCGTCACGGATATCCTGGAGAACAACGTACTGCGCTTCATCGAGGTCGTACAGGCTTCGAATGAGAGGTGGATAATGGTCAGAAGCAGAGGCATGAAGGGTCTCTTTCTGAATGTTGTCTACTCCTGTATCCTGATGGCGTTCGTATGGTTGACGTTCAACGGAATAAATGTGGCGATAGGCAGTATCTCGAATAGGACCGATGTGGTCGCTTTCGGGGTCGAACCATTGGGCTTCGGACTGTTCTACATGGGCTTCGACATGCTCCTTCTGGGGCTGAGAGGAGTCATGGGAAGAATAGTTGCAGATGCAAAGAAGAAAGTTGAAGGAGAGGTTTGAAATGGCATACCTGACTTTGAAGAACATAAACAAGATCTATCCGAACGGATTCCATGCTGTGCATGATTTCAATCTGGAGATCGAGAAGGGTGAGTTCATCGTATTCGTAGGACCATCTGGTTGCGGAAAGTCCACAACACTCAGAATGATCGCAGGCCTTGAGGATATAAGCAACGGCGACTTCCTCATCGATGGTGTGCGCGTCAATGAGAAGGGCCCTCGCGAGAGAGGAATCGCAATGGTCTTCCAGAGCTACGCCCTGTATCCTCAGATGACTGTATACGATAACCTCGCCTTCGGTCTTACACTGCAGGGTGTCGATGAGGAGGTCATAGAGCAGAAGGTACAGAATGTTGCCAAGATACTCGGCCTTACAGACTACCTCGAGAGACTTCCAAAGGCCCTCTCCGGTGGTCAGAGACAGCGTGTTGCAGTAGGCCGTGCCCTGATCAGGAAGGTAGGCATCTTCCTTATGGACGAGCCTCTTTCCAACCTCGATGCAAAGCAGCGTGTTACGATGCGCTCCGAGATCACACAGATCCATCAGAGGACCGGAGCCTCCACAATCTACGTAACCCACGACCAGACCGAGGCCATGACAATGGCCGACAGGATCGTCGTTATGAAGGAGGGCTACATTCAGCAGGTGGGTTCTCCATACGAGCTCTACTTCAACCCGGTCAACGTCTTCGTCGCAGGCTTCATCGGAGAGCCTCCTATGAACTTCTCTCGTGGAACTGTCAAGGACGGCAAGCTGATGATCGGCAAGAATGCAATGGACCTCTCCTGCAAGCTCTCTTCCGATAGGCTCAAGGAGTATGAAGGAAAGGAGATCGTCTTCGGCTACAGACCTGAAGCAATCGTGCTCGGTGCTGTTGCTGGCGCTCAGCAGATCACAGCAAGCGTAGAGCTCACAGAGCTCCTCGGCGACAACACGAATGTATATGTGGACATCCAGGGCGTAAAGAACATCCTCAAGATAGATCCACATGACACCCCTGAGATGGATACCGAGATTGTCTACTCCATCCCGACAGAGAGCATCTACCTCTTCGATGGAGTGACAGAGAAGGTCATCAAGTAATCATCTCTGTTGCAGCAGCAAGGCCACCTGGGATTTTCGGGTGGCCCTTCTTTTATGAAAAAAGTCTGTTTTGCACAGTGTGGATAAAACAGGGGAAATAGACTAGAGTTGAAGTGCTTGTATTACAGGCAAAGACTCAGTCTGG
>LVBC01000342.1 GCA_001604265.1 Spirochaetales bacterium Spiro_01 | reverse complement strand
AATAACCGGCGTTTGTGATTTTTGCAGCTGATTATTTAACGATATTCTTGACCCAGATGCCGGACCTGACGAAGAAGAACGCGATGGTGCACTTTACGATCTCCATGGCGTGAACGAGGAAGAGCATCCATGTAACGCTCATAGTTGTAAAACGGCTCAGGCAGAATGCCAGTGGTACAACAAGCACCCATGTGTATACACTGTCGAAAAGGACCGTGAGGAAAGCATTTCCGCCCGATCTCATGATGAAGTAAGATGCGTGCGTATATGAGCAGAACGGCATCATGAAAGCGCAGATAAGGATGAAATTCGTCGCTAAGTGACGTATATAATCTGTCGTGTTATAGAGCAGCGGGAAGAACGGCGCGATGACGGCCATTACAACACCGAATACAAGACCGCATACGACTGTAACGCGGCGCATCTTGTAAGCCTTCTGCATTGCATCATCAAGCTCGCCGGCACCAAGGATGTGACCCATCATGATGCCTACCGCTTCACCCATTGCAATGAATGCAACGCCCATTAGATTCCAGATAGTGGATTCGATATTGAGGGCTGCAACGGCATCAAGGCTTCTGTATGAATAGCACTGGTTGATAGTAGTCATGCCGAGTGACCACATTGTCTCGTTGAACATAAGAGGCAATGCCTTGATGAAGAACCTTCCGGCAAGTTTCCCGGGGATCCTGAAGTTCGTGAAGGCTCCCTTGATAAAAGGGAAATCGGCTGAATGCTTTCCTGCATAGATTATCAGGATCGAGAGCTCTACGAATCTGGAGATGACGGTCGCGATAGCCGCACCGACAGCTCCCAGTGCGGGAAGTCCGAAGTGTCCGTATATGAGGAGCCAGTTGCCGACAAGGTTTACGAGGATGGCTGCCATCGATGCATACATCGGAACCTTGGTCGAGCCCAGGTCTCTTAACGTGCCTGCATAAGCCTGTGTGATGCCGATAGGGATAAGGCTTATGAGGATGACGTGCATATAGTCGATGCCGATCTGGAGAGTCTCGGCAGCATCAGCAGGATTGCCTTCTCCAAGAAGGAAAAGGTTAATGAGGGTCGGTGCACCGATCAGCAGGATCAGTGTACAGATCGCTGAGATCACCGTGTTGAATATGATCTTGAAACGGAAAGAATAACGGATACCTTCATCGTCACCCTTGCCCTTGTACTGAGCAGTAAAGATACCTACTCCTGCAGTGGCGCCGAAGATAACGAGAAAGAAAACGAATGTAAGCTGGTTTGCAATGGCAACGCCTGAGAGCGCATTAGTACCGACCCTCCCGATCATGAGATTGTCGAGAAGGTTAACGAAGTTCGAGATTCCGTTCTGCACTATTATCGGAATAGCGATCAGAAGGAGCTTCTTGATATAGGATCTGTCTTCTTTAGTACCTGTCATTTTAACTTTTAAATTTGTTCCTTATTTTGTCGGTTCGAGAATTTTAGCAAAAGAGCTCTAAGTAAACAAGTCCGATAATAGGACAAATATGTTATCTTTAGGGCTTTTCAGGGCATTTTTCAGAGTGGCGTATAATTGGTCTAAAAGTT
>LVBC01000341.1 GCA_001604265.1 Spirochaetales bacterium Spiro_01 | reverse complement strand
TGGCGCTGACTCCGAAGGATAAGCAGATCGCTCTGTTCTCCGCTACGATGCCCAGAGAGATCCAGAACATCACATGGGAATTCATGTCAGATGCTGCCGAGATCGACGTCATGCCCAAGGCTGATGACCATCCTGACATTGACCAGTATATCGTTGAGTGCCCCGAGAAGGATAAGCTTCAGGCGATCATAAGGATAATGGCTAAGGAAGACTTAAGGAAAACGATAGTCTTCTGCAATACGAAGTCAACAACGTCTAAGGTCGGAGAGATGCTTACACATGCAGGCGTATCCGCAAGAGTCCTTCACGGAGATATCGGTCAGGGCACGAGAAACAAAGTAATGGACCAGTACAGGGCAGATAAATTCGATGTGCTCGTTGCGACTGACGTTGTTGCAAGAGGAATCGACGTCGATGATATCGAAGCGATCTTCAATTACGACATCCCTAAGGAGAATGAACTCTATCTTCACAGGATCGGCCGTACCGCGCGTGCAGGCAAGTCAGGAAAGGCTTTCTCGCTCGTTGCATATCTTGACCGTCCCAGGATGGAAGAGATAATCAGGTATACGAAGACAGATCCCAAACCGTACGAGATCTGAACAACCCTGTAATTTTCAAAAACTTATGAATCAGCTCTGCGCCTTGCGGGGCTTTTTTATTATTCCCTTATAAGTCGTAGGTGTAAGGAATACGATGAGCGGCATGAGCTCCAGTCTTCCTGCGATCATGTCGAAGATGAATACCCATTTCGAGACATTCGAGAAGAAACTGTAATTCTGTGTAGGACCTACGAGTGAGAGACCGGGGCCGATGTTGTTGAATGTTGCTGCTACTGATGAGAAGAGCGTGACGAGATCGTGTCCTTCAAAGGATACGATGAACATTGAACCCGTGAAGATCAAAAGGTAGATGAAGAAGTAGAGCGCGACGGAATGGATGACATCGCTGTCCACTGTCTTGCCGTCAACGTGGATCTTCTTGACTGTCTTAGGATGGATATAAGACTGGATCTCTCTTTTTACGGACTTGAACATGATCTGGAATCTTGCGACCTTGATGCCGCCGCCCGTGGAACTTGCGCAGGCACCGAGGATCATGAGGCATAAGAGAAGGAACTTCGCGGCTGTCGGCCAGAGATCGAAATCCGTTGTGGCAAAACCGGTCGTCGTAATGATGGTTGCAACCTGGAAGAAGGAGTGCCTCAAAGACTCGCCGAAGCTTCCATACTGACCCAGTACGGAGAACGTAATGATGGCGGTAACTACGGCGATAACGGCGAGATAGACCTTGATCTCGCTCATCTTAAAGGCCTTGTTTACCTGCTTGGTCGTGAAATAGTAGTAGAAGTTGAAGTTCATTCCGAACATGATCATGAACACCGCTACAATGACCTGAATATGAGGAGCATAGGAGGCAAAGCTGTCGTTTCTGACGCCGAAGCCGCCCGTACCTGCCGTACCGAATGCGGAGCAGACACTGTCGAACAGTGGCATGCCGCAGATGGTGAGGAGCACGATCTCGGTTATCGTCATTGCCAGATAGATCAGGTAGAGCATCTTGGCTGTGGATCTTACCTTAGGAACGATCTTGCCGACTGTAGGGCCGGGGCTCTCTGCAC
>LVBC01000016.1 GCA_001604265.1 Spirochaetales bacterium Spiro_01 | reverse complement strand
TCACGCATTTCGGGGCTTCTCAACCGATAATTTTGTTGTTTGATTCGAAAAACTGCACTTAGACTTAGATTGTAGTGTTTCCAAATTGTAATAGCTTTGATCTACTACATTGACAAAAATGAAAAGGAGAAGCAGATGGGAAGATACATTTTCAAGAGAATCCTGATGATGATTCCAGTTCTGATTGGAGTGTCTCTTATCATATTCGGACTTCAGTTCATCACACCAGGCGATCCGGCAAGACTTGTCCTCGGGGATGCGGCAACCGATGAGCAGATTGCCCAGTTCCATAGCCAGTATGACCTCGACAAGCCCTTCCTGGTACAGTATGGAAAGTACATCTGGGGAATAGTAAGCAGAGGAGATTTCGGCAATTCATACAGGACAGGAAGGAACATTACTGCCGAAGTCATCCAGAGGTGGCCGACGACCTTCTCTCTTGCCATTCTGACCACTACGATCTCGACGGTGATCGGACTGAGTCTGGGAATCGTCTCTGCCAAGCACAGGAATACCTGGATAGACAGTGCCAGCCGAATCTTCGGAATGCTCGGTGTTTCCCTGCCAAGCTTCTGGTTTGCACTGCTTCTGATAATGCTATTCTCCGTAAAGCTCAGGTGGCTTCCCGTATCGGGACTCTATGGACCGAAATACTGGGTGCTTCCCGCAATGAGCCTTGGAATCCTCGGAGCTGCGGGACTGCTCCGTATCTCCAGATCCTCCGTGCTTGACAACATGCGCCAGGACTTTGTACGTACTGCCCGTGCAAAGGGACAGACTGAAAAGGTCATCACAAGGCACCACATCCTTCGAAATGCAATGATTCCAATCGTTACCGCAATAGGCGCAAGATTCGCCCACTGCATGGGTGGAGCCATGGTACTCGAGCAGGTCTTCGCAATTTCAGGACTTGGGAAGCTCATGGTCGATTCGATCAGCTCCCGAGACTATCCACAGCTCAGGGCAAGCGTCCTTCTGGTCGCCGCATCGGTATCCATCGTCAACCTCCTTGTCGATATTGCGTATGCCTATATCGATCCAAGAGTAAAGTCAAGATTTGCAAAGAGCAGCGCCAAGAAGGGAGCAAAGGCTCTTTCAGCCAGGAAAGGAGGAGCTGCAAAATGAAAGACAAGGCCATCAAACGAAGATCGATGCTCCAGGAGTCGATGATACGCCTGTTCAGGAACAAGACCGCAATGATGGGATTGCTGATCTTTGCCATCATCGTCCTCTCCTGCCTGTTCGCAAATTTCATATGCCCTGAGGGCTACGATGCACAGGACATAGTCAACAAGAGGATTCCATTCGGAACGAAGGGACACTTCTGGGGAACCGATGAGCTTGGACGCTCAATGCTCGCCAGGATCCTGTATGGAGGCAGGTACTCCATACTGATCGGTATAGTATCGACCATCATCTCTGCAGTACTCGGCATCGTGATAGGTGCAGTATCTGGATACTACGGAGGAACCATAGACAACCTGATAATGAGGTTCCTCGACATCTTCAATGCGATTCCCTCGATTCTTCTGGCAATCGCAATCTCCACGACCATGGGAACTGGACTTTTCAATGCAATGCTGTCTGTAGGTGTTGCAGCAATACCAAGATTTGCACGTACTGTCAGAGGACCGATACTTGCAGTCAAGGAGCAGGAGTACGTTGAGGCGGCCCACTCGATCGATGCGAGCACTGTGCGCATAATCTTCTGCCACGTCCTTCCGAACGTTCTTTCTCCTATCATCGTCGAGATCACCATGGGAATCGGAAATGCTGTCCTCATCGCAGCATCCCTCAGCTTCCTCGGACTTGGTGTCCAGCCACCTGTTCCGGAGTGGGGTTCGCTTATTTCTGAGGCAAGACAGTTCATCAGACAGAGTCCATATCTCGTAGCCATGCCGGGAATAGCTCTTGGCGCTCTTGTTCTTTCGATCAATCTCCTGGGAGATGGGCTCAGGGATGCCCTCGACCCAAGGCTGAAGAACTGAGCAAAGGAGGGACAACATGGAAAACAGAGATAAACTTCTAGAGGTCAAGAACCTTTCAGTCTGCTACTCGACCAGGGATATTGGAATCTGCAGGGCCGTAAATGATGTCTCTTTCGATCTGGCAAAAGGCGAGACGATCGGTCTGGTCGGAGAGACAGGTGCAGGAAAGACGACGATCGCACTGAGCATAATGAGACTTCTGCAGTCTCCACCAGGAGAGGTCACCTCCGGCTCGATCGTATTCGATGGAAAGAACATCCTTGATATGAGCGACAGTGAGATAAGGAAGATCAGAGGAGAGGAGATCTCGATGATCTTCCAGGATCCGATGACTGCCCTCAATCCGATCGACTATGTCGGAGACCAGATATCGGAGGCCATCCTCCTGCACCGCGATGTATCCAGCAAGCAGGCCATGGAAATGGCCGGAGACATGATGGAGATCGTCGGAATCCCAAGAGAAAGGTATCACGAGTATCCGCACCAGTTCTCCGGTGGCATGAAGCAGAGAATCGTCATCGCAATCGCACTTGCCTGCAATCCAAGGCTCCTGCTTGCCGATGAACCGACGACAGCACTCGATGTAACTATCCAGGCCCAGATCCTCGAGCTCATCAACAACCTGAGAACCGAACGAGGGACTTCTGTCCTTCTCATAACCCACGATCTTGGAGTCGTTGCACATATGTGCGACAAGGTCATGGTCATCTACGCAGGAGAGATCGTCGAGTACGGCACTGCAATCCAGATATTCGATGAGGTAGCCCATCCGTATACGAAGGCCCTCTTCAACTCGCTTCCAAGCATAGGCAGTGGAAATCGTCTGCACCCTATCGAGGGCCTCATGCCGGACCCGGCAGACCTCCCCTCTGGCTGCTACTTCTCTCCGAGATGCAAGCACTGCTCTGAGAATTGCAGACAGAAACATCCGGGCCTTGTGGACATTGGAAACGGACATCTGGTCCGCTGCTTCGAAGCAGAAAATGGAGGACAGCTATGAGCAATCTTGTTGAAGTAAGGAATCTCAAGAAGTACTTCGAGGTCTCCGGTGGATTTCTCCACGCTGTCGATGATGTCTCATTCAGCATCGAGAAGGGAAAGACAATCGGCGTCGTCGGAGAGTCGGGATGTGGAAAATCCACACTCGGACGAGTGCTGATCCATCTGCTGGAGAGCACCGGCGGTCAGCTGATCTATGACGGCAAGGATATAACCAAAGTATCCAGAAAGGAGCTCAGCGATCTGAGAAAGAAGGTCCAGATTATCTTCCAGGACCCCTTCTCTTCCCTGAATCCGAGAATGACCATCTACCAGACGATCGCAGAGCCGATGAAGATTGCCGGAGGCTATTCATCCAGACAGATAGATGAGATCGTCTACAAGATGATGGATACTGTCGGACTTGCCCGTCGTCTAGTGAATGTCTATCCCCACGAGCTCGACGGAGGAAGGAGACAGCGAATCGGAATCGCAAGAGCCCTCGTACTGAATCCGGAGTTCATCGTATGCGACGAACCGGTCTCCGCTCTCGATGTATCGATCCAGGCCCAGATAATCAACCTCCTCCTCGATATACAGGAGAAGATGGGACTGACCTATATGTTCATAACCCACGACCTGATGGTAGTCCGCTTCATCTCCGATGAGATAATCGTCATGTACCTGGGTCAGATCGTCGAGAAGGCCCCCTCCAAGGAGCTCTTCGAGAGGCAGCTGCATCCATATACGAAGGCCCTGCTCTCGGCTGTTCCGATTCCAGATGTGCATGTTCCAATGAAGCATGTGAGCCTCTCCGGAGAGCTGACAACACCTATAAACCCGAAGCCCGGATGCCGCTTTGCCGCAAGATGCCCATATGCGACACCGATGTGCACAAAGGAGAACCCTGCCCTCAGGGAGGTCTCGGAAGGTCATTTCGTAGCCTGTCACTTGGTCAAGTGAAGAAATAGAAAAAAAGGAAGGATTTACAATGAAAAAAGGACTAGTATTGTTACTTTTGGTGGCATTATTGCTGAACAGTGTCTTTGCTGGTGGCTCCAGTGAATCACAGGTAGCAGCTTCTGGAAAGGCAGAACCGATAAGCTATATCACTCCAGGCACAGTTGCAGAGAGCGTCCCTGCCAATGCAAAGACATCGAAGGACACTCTTGTCCTCCGTCTGGCAGCCGACCCAGGTTCACTCTCCCCTATAGGAACGAACTCCTATACTCTTGAGACCCTGTCTCTCATCAGCATGCCTCTGCTCTGGCCGGTAGACAAGATCGGTAACGGCGGAAGCCTCTCCTGGGAGATCACGGACAAGGCACTGCTGGAATCAGCAACCTGGTCAGATGACAACCTGACGCTCCATCTTGCAATAAAGAAGGGTGTGAAGTTCTCGGATGGCTCAGAAGTCAAGGCAGAGGATGTCAAGTTCTCGTTCGAGGTCATCTACGCAAAGTATACAGATGCACCTTTCATCAAGGACATCGTCGTAACTGGAGACTACACTCTCGACATCAACCTCAAGAGCATCAACCTCTCCTTCCTGACAGGTCTTGGTCTGCACTACACCTTCAGCAAGAAGGCCTATGAGGCCTGCAAGGATCCAGAGGCCGAATTCCTCACCTCGAACAAGCTCGTCTCCTGTGGACCTTACAGACTCGTTGACTGGGTATCAGGAGACCACATCAACCTCTCGGCAAACCCATACTATGTAAATGGCGAGCCAAGGATCAAGAATATCGTCATCCGCTTCATCTCCGAGAAGTCCGTTGCAACAATGGAACTCGAGACAGGTGGCGTAGATGTAGTCGAAGAGCCACTCTGGGATGATTTCAAGAACACCATGAATGGCGGCTATGGAAAGGATATCCTCGGATGGCAGTGCGGCGGTCTCTATCTGACCACAGTCGGCTTCAATGCGACCTCGATGTTCAAGGACTACAACGTAAGAAAGGCATTCTGTCTTGCACTCGACAAGAAGGTCATCTTCGATGGTGCCTGGGACGGTTACGGCCTCAACGCCTACACTATCCTTGCAACCTCATACGATGGAATCAAGAGCTACGAGGACAACTGGCCTCTGAAGAGAGATGTCGAGCAGGCCAAGAAGCTGCTTGCTGAAGCCGGCTATCCTAATGGCTTCACCTGCCGTGTCATCTACAATGGCGACTCCAACCAGGGCCTTGCACTCCAGATCATGAAGAACCAGCTGGCAGAGGCTGGAATCAATCTCGTCATCAATGCCTTCGATGCTGCCACATACAAGAGCATGATGGAAAACGAGACCGACACCTGGGAGCTCTGGGTCCGCAAGTGGGGCCAGACAGGAAATCCTGGCGTTCTCGTCTCGGGTACATACTCGAAGATCATGCACTTCAAGGATGCCAAGGGTGGTCAGGAGGTCATAGACTTCTTCTCCAAGCTCGCAGCTTCCACTTCGACAGAGTCGTATAACAAGGATTTCGGAGATTTCCAGGACAGATTCTGGTCCGACTACCTCTTCTGGTATCCTCTGCAGATGCAGTCCTATACAACTCTATATAACGGACACCTGCACGGAGCATCACGTATCTACGTCTTCTTCGATTTCGATAACGCATATTTCGACTGAACAATCTTTGATTCTTGCCGGAGACGCTCGTCTCCGGCTTAAAGGACGGTAATTATGGCATTGACAGAGGCTGTTACAAAATATGGTGTTGTCCTGGGTCAGCCCTCGGCAAACCAAAGGGTGAGCGTCTTCAAGGGAATTCCATTCGCCAAAGCGCCAGTTGGAGATCTGAGATGGAAGGCTCCAGAGCGAATGGAACCATTCGATGAGCCCTACAAAGCCTACTCTTTCGGACCCATTCCATATCAATATCGTGTACCTGCGGGATCGATGACGGAGAATGAGTTCTACCCCTACAAGTGGGATATGTCCGAGGATTGTCTGTACCTCAATGTCTGGACACCTGCAAAAAAACCCAATGAGAAGCTGCCTGTTGCTGTCTGGATTTTCGGAGGAGGATTCAGCAGAGGCTACTCCAACAAGCAGGAGACCGATGGAGACTCCTTTGCCAGAAGAGGTTGTGTCTATGTTGACTTCAACTACAGGCTGGGTGTTTTCGGCTTCATGGGTTCATCTGCCCTCGCAAAGGAGAACGAGCATGACAGTTCGGGAAACTATGGGCTTCTGGACCAGATGGCTGCACTATCATGGATAAGGGAGAACATCTCTGCCTTTGGAGGAGACCCCGATAGAGTGACCATATTCGGACAGTCGGCTGGAGCCATGAGCTGTCTTTCCCTTATGACCTCTCCCCTCTCGAGGGACCTCTTCCATCAGGTAATAATGGAGTCCGGAGGTGGTCTTGCGCCAATCAGATTCTCAGGCCAGAGAAGCCGCACTGTCAACGAAGCCTGTGGAGATGCTTTCCTTTCGTACTGCAATGTAAAGACTCTTTCCGAGGCAAGGAGCATTCCTACGGATGAACTGTACAGGAAGAGTCTGTCATTCTTGAAGGAGTACAGGAACAATCCAGGATTCTGGCCCTTCATCGATGGCTATGTGATTCCAGAAGACCCGAATGAGGTCGTAAGGAATAATCGTCTCTATGACTATCCGATAATAATCGGACACAACATAAGAGAGGACTCCTTCAATCCGGTCTCTCCGATGGCAGAAGCGAGGACACCGGAAGAGGCGTATGAGTGGATTGAAAGGAACAAGCCCGATTATGCTGCCAGGATCATGGATGCTGAACAGCTGAAGACCGAGGAGGATGTCCATCGCTACATGACCTTCATGATGGACCGTATGCTCAAGCCTGGTTCGTACGCATTTGCAGATGTCTACACCAGACTCAAGAAGAACACAAAGCTCTTCCTGTATCGTTTCGATCATGTTCCACCAGGAGGTCCGGATGTGGGCTGCTACCATTCGGCCGAGAAGATGTACATATTCGAGACGATCTGCCGCACGGACAGACCTATGACCGCAGATGACTACAAGCTATCGCTCGATATGGCCGATTACTGGTCGAACTTCGTCAAGAATGGCGACCCGAACGGCAAAGGACTTGCATACTGGGAGGCCTATGATCCGGACAGACCAAGGCTGATGGTCCTCGATGTCAACAGCAGGATGGAGGATGTACAGCTCGATCACTGCCTGAAGACATACAAGGACATACTCGTTACCGATACGGCCGCTCTGGTATAGAGCTTTTTCCCATCTGCTTTTTCCTCGACGTGCAGGCTTCCTGCACGTCCTTTCTTTCATCCTTCGAATCGGAATATTTCCTGTTTTTCATTTGCAGAGAGAAAGATTCGACATTGAGTTTATTTACATTGACAGGTGCAAATGCGACACTTTGTCTTAATAAAAACCGCTTGGAGAGAAAC
>LVBC01000340.1 GCA_001604265.1 Spirochaetales bacterium Spiro_01 | reverse complement strand
AGAAGCCTGTATAAAGATATGTGGTATCGCCGATCGTAATGACGCCCGGATCGAACTGCTGCTCGTCGCCTTCCTTTTTGCCGACGGGCGTGCCGTCTGCGTAATGAACATTTCCGATGAATTCGAACCTTCCTGAAGGCGTATCTGATACGGCAACAGAGATGATGCAGTCGTTATCAAGGGCATAGAACAGATAGTATCTGCCGTCAGGACCGACCGTTACGTCAGGTGCATACAGGCACCCTCTGTTATCGGCATTATTCGGGTCATCCGATCTCTTGAAGATCACGCCCTCATATGTCCAGTCGCCGAGATCATTAACGGGAGCTGACCATGTGACATAATCGCCGGGGCAGAAATACTCGCCGTTAAAGAGATCGTGTGAGCCGTAGATATAGACTCTGTCATTAAATACGTATGGTTCGCCGTCCGGAATGAATTCCCAGTTAGGGAGGTAAGGGTTGAAAGCCTGCTTTTTGGGAACCTCGTAAAGGTCGACACGGGGACCTTCGGTGTCCTTCTTTTCAGACGGGGCGGTTCCTGCGATCGTAGATTCGATGTGCTTCTTCATGAAATTGATGAAGTCTGATTCGGAGGATTCCTCCTGGATCTTTGTTTTCGCGCCCTCAGGCGTAAAATGCATCTCGTTCTTGGAAGATTCCATATAGGGCTTCCACATGGGAAGAGCACTGCCGTCAACGTCATTGCCGTTCGGATCGCCGTTCTTGATGAAGTTCGTGAAGTAGAGGCTCATCTGTCTTGCGATATCGTAGTGCCTTCCTGTCATGGGCCTCCAGCACTTGTCAAGGTTGTCGAAGAAGAACCAGAGATCAACGGAGTGGAATGTGCCAGGGTTATCTTCGCCCGGGATATCAGGTTCGAAGCTGTAATAGTAGCCCGGTTTGTCGTTGTGCTCGAAAACAGCCTTTACGCCGCACTCGATCGCGCGAACCGGAGCATATAAGTTGCCGTTATGCTTGCGTGCCTCGGGGAAGGAGAGAAATTCAGAGGTCTTATCTCCGAAGATATCCTTTGCCTTGGACTCGAATTCCGCCTCTGAATCCGCAAGAATAAAGCTCGGGAATTCATCGAAGGTATTTCCCGACATGAGCGGGACGTGAGCGTGCTTACCCTGCATGAAGAGCTTTAAGGGTTCGTCATGCTGGAAAACATTGTCGATCATGGGCGTAAAGAAGAATGATTCGGTCTCCCTGAACTTCGCATACACTTCGCGGATATAAGAAGCGTCGAGCTTTCTTGCTTCTTCGACAGTCTTTACGCCGAGCCTGTCGAAGAACTTAACACCGTAGGAGCATGCGTCGTCGATCGTTCTCGGGGTCATGACAAAATCCTTGATGTAAGGGAACGAGATGATGCCCGAGAGGATAATTGCTTTCTGATAAAGGCCGATGGAAGATCCGGAGGTAAGGTGGTTCAATACGCTTCCGCCGCCTGCTGACTGTCCTGCGATAGTTATGTTGTCAGGGTCGCCGCCGAAAGCAGCGATATTTCTCTTGACCCACTTAAGTCCTGCGAGCTGGTCCAAAAGGCCGAAATTGGCGGGAGCATCGGGTGATTCATTGAAAAGATCAGGGTGGGCAAGGAATCCCAGTGCACCTAATCTGTAATTTACCGATACAACGATGATCCCTTTCTTTGCGAGATTCTCACCGTTGAATTCCATCTCGGCGGTATATCCCCACTGGAATCCGCCGCCGAAGAACCATACGAGAACGGGAAGCTTGTCGTCCTCGCTCTTAGCATTGGTCCAGACGTTTAAATAGAGGCAGTCTTCGCTGATCTCGATATCCTTATCAACGTGCCACTCCCTGCAGTAGATATCGGTTCCGATGCCGGGCCGGTCCTGAACAGAGATCGGTGCGAACTTGTATGCGTCATAGATACCCTCCCAATCCTTGCAGGGCTTGGGTGCTTTCCAGCGGTTTTCCCCTATCGGCGGTTCTGCAAAAGGGATCCCCTTAAATGCAGTGAT
>LVBC01000015.1 GCA_001604265.1 Spirochaetales bacterium Spiro_01 | reverse complement strand
AGGAAGGAAGTTCAAGCTTATCAGGAGGACGAGAACAAGCTTCAAGGATGTGGCGGGTCTCGAGAAGACAAAGGAAGAGATGATGCAGCTCGTCAATATCCTGAAGAACCCGAAGGAGTACGAAAAGAAGGGAATAAGACAGCCTAGCGGCGTTCTTTTCGTGGGTGCACCTGGAAATGGCAAGACCCTGATGGCCAAGGCTCTTGCAGGTGAAGCAGGGATGAACTTCATCGCAACGAAGGCGACCGACTTCCAGAGCTCCTTCATGGCCGTAGGCCCTGCAAAGGTGAAGGCCCTCTTCAGGCGAGCCAGGAGGAATGCACCCTGCATCGTCTTCATCGACGAGTTCGATGGAATCGGCGAGAAGAGGAACTATGCAGGACAGGCAGTCGACAAGGAGAACAACAGGATAATAACATCGCTTCTCAACGAGCTCGACGGCTTTGCAGGCCACTCGACAGGTGTACTTGTCGTAGGTGCCTCCAATACCATCCAGGACCTCGACCCCGCTCTGATAAGGGCCGGAAGATTCGACCGCAAGTACCTCATACCGGCTCCGGATCCGAAGGCACGTGCCGAGCTGATCGAGCTGTACCGCAAGGGGCGTGAGCTCGACAGTTCCCTGACTTCAAACCGCCTTGTCAGCATGACAGAGAACCTTTCTGCCGCAGCGATCGAAAGCATCCTGAACGAGGCCATCATAATAGCTGATGGAGAGAACAGGAATACTCTCTCACTTCAGGATATAAGAAAAGCAGCAGAGCGCTGTGCCCTGCCGCTGAAGTGATCGTCTAGATTCTCTGTTCTCCGATCGCATCCGGGACCGGATCCTCGAATACAGGTATTGCGGCATAGGGATCGACCTTGTACTTTCCAGGAAGTCCCTTCATGTAGATGTCCATGTACTCTGCGACCTGCTTAGCCATGGCGACTGCCTCTACGACTGTCCTTGCTCCCTGGACAGCATCGCCACCGGCGAAGACACCAGGTCTTGTGGTACTTCCATCGACATCGACAGTCAGAAGACCCTTCTTGTTGGTATCGATGCCGTGCGTCGTGCTGATGAGAGTGCTCTCGGCAGACTGTCCAATTGCCACGATGACACCCGAGTGCCTGTAGAACTTCTCGGAACCTGGAATCTCGGTGACATTTCCATTCTCATCTGTGACTGTATCGCGGCAGATCATGCCATTCTCTCTTATCTCGACAGGCTGCAGGTTGAAGCGCATGATGACGCCCTCGAGCTTTGCATAGCTGTACTCGTACTGGGAGGCCTGAACGAACTGCTTGCTGCTTCTTGAGTAGCAGACTACATGCCTTGCACCATTTCTGACAGCGGTTCTTGCACAGTCCATTGCAGAGTTTCCGACACCGACTACTGCAACGCTGTCACCGAGGTTGAAGGCCTTCGAGTCGGATAGGTAGTCGATTGCAAAGGCGACATTTCCAAGGCTCTCGCCCTTGATGTGCATTGCGCTGGGCTTCCTGAGTCCACTTCCGATGAAGACGCTGTCATAGCCATCGCGGAAGAGGTCGTCTATGGTCAGGGTCCTTCCGATCGAGGTATGGGGGCGTACCTTGATGCCCTTCAGCTCGAGGTGCCTGTACTGGAAGTCGTCCAGGATGCTGTCGGGAAGGCGGAAGTTCGGAATACCATATCTCATGATGCCGCCGATCTTGTCGCGTGCCTCGAAGATTGTGATGTCGTAGCCCCATCTGGCAAGGAGGACGGCGATCGTGAGACCTGCAGGACCCGAGCCTACGATTGCGGCCTTCATGCCGTTCTTCGGAGCCGGACCCATCGTCATCTTGTTCGCATAGGTGGTGGAGATATAGTCCTCGATGACCGAAAAGTGCACAGGATCGTGGGATGGCATCCTGTTCCTGATGCAGTGTCCCTCGCACTGCTTCTCATGGTTGCAGACGATACAGCAGACGGTCGTCAGAGGATTGTTCTCGAAGAGCATCTTGCCTGCAGCATCCATTTCTCCTGCCTTGAGAAGTCTTATTACTTCAGGAATATTCGTATTGATCGGGCAGCCCTGGCGACAGAGTGGTTTCTTGCAGCCTAGGCACTTGTTCGCCTCATCGAGCACATGCAGAGCCATAACTTGTTCTCCCTTGAAAAGTGTTACAGTCGGATGAGTACATTAAACCATAACAGATGGAAAAAAGATAGAACGAACTAGAGTGTCGATTTGCTATCCAGCCTCATTCTGTGCACATAGCTGGAGGCCTCCACAAGCTTCGAAAGGAAGTCGTTGCAGGGAGTCGGGACTCCATGCTTTCTTCCGAGCGCAGAGACCACACCGCAGAAGTATTCGTTCTCGGTCTGTCTTCCGGCAAGCACATCCTGCAGAAGCGATGTCTTTCCATTCGTGTTGTTGAGCTTTCTCTCCAGGTCGAGGATATCGTCCTCTGTTATGACAACACCCTCCTTTTCGGCAACAGCCTGCACCTCGCGCCCTATCATGAAGAAGGCCTGGTGGAGCTCTGAGTTGTCATGCATCTCGTGAAATGTGCAGTCCATGACGCTTGAAACTGCATTCACACAGCAGTTCAGCATGAACTTCCACCACACCTCGTGGCGGGAGTCGTCAGGAATCACATACTTTATGTCGGCCTTCTCTAAGAGCGAGGCGATTTCCAGTACTCTCTCCGAGCGTGAGTTGTCTCCCTCTCCAAAGACGATGGTGCCTGGATTCATCGGTCTTATCTCGCTGCCAGAGTGGAGTGACGAGATCCTTATCATCGCATAGAGGACCTTGGAGTGGCCGAACCTCCTTGAGAGTATCTCCTCGCTTGTGATTCCATTGAGAAGCGAGATTATCGTAGTTCCCTCTCCAATGAATGGAGCGGCACTCTCCATGGCCGCATCGAGCTGGAAGTTCTTCGTTGCGAAGATAACAAGGTCGGCCTTCGATGCATCTTCTGGAGTTACCAGGGGAAAGTCATAGGAAACTCCACTTACTGTGAGTGGATTCTTCCTGTACCTCTCCCTTCTTTCACTATCTACGATGAATGCAAAATCGCAATTTCCAAAAAGCTTCGAACCAATATATGCGCCTACGGCGCCAGCACCGATCATCCTGACTTTCATGTGGAGAATGTTAGCACAATCAAGATGTTCAAGTCATTCAGAGAGGGAGACGGAAGAAGATATCTGTACCCTTTCCTTCGTGGCTGTAGATTTTCAATCTGGCAGACTCTCCATACTGGAGTACGAGACGGGCACTTACATTTCTAAGCCCCACATGGCCCTCAGTAAATTCAACATTATCGCTTTCAAGCATACTGCGGATGCGTTCGAGATCGTCAGAAGCTATTCCACAGCCACTGTCGAAGATCGAAAAGAGCAGATGGCCCTCTCTCCTGGTTATCGATATCTTGATGACAAGGTGCCTGCCATCATTTCGTCTGCCGTGGGTAAGGGCATTCTCGATCAGAGGCTGCAGTATGAATCTGATAGTCTCAACTCCCCTTATCTCATCCTCGTCATAGTTCCAGATCGCCATCGTTCCCGAGTCAGTCCTGTAGGAGGCGAGCTCCAGATAGAGTCGGCTCATCTCAATCTCCTTTTCAAGTGGAACGAAGGTAGATGTGTCCTCCAGAGAGTACCTGAGCATCCTTGAAAAGAGCCCTATCATCCTGTTGGCCTTTCCGACCTTTCCAGTCTCTTCGAGAATGGCACTGTCTATCGCCTGCAGGGTGTTGAACATGAAGTGGGGATTTATCTGATACTGGAGAGCAGAGAGATTGGAGACTGCAAGCTCGTACCTTCTCTTGTCCAGGTCGGTCTCGAGGCGTGCCCTATCGAGGAATACTGAGACCATGTTCTCGACGATGCTGACATAGACATCACCATGGGTGTAGCGGAAGATTCGCTCCTCATCGGCTCCGGCCTCCTCGTCGAAGACCTTTATTATCCTTCCTATCTTCCTGTACTCGTTCTGGGAGACGAGAAATGAGATGATGACGGCGAAGACGACACCAATAAGGATAATGATATAGGCAATCATTATAGGAGTGTTCAGGGCATCGAGAACCGTCCTGGAAGGGATTGCATCGACATAGAAGAGTTCGAGTGTATCGAGTGCCCCAATAACATAAAGAGTCTTTCCATTGAGACCATAGGTCCTGTTTGAGGCTATCATTTCAGAAAGAAAGGCCGAGATATCCTCCCCCTGATCGGGAGTTCCTATTACAAGCTCTCCGCTCCTGTCGACAAGGAAGGCGTTTGCCCCGGAGGAGTTAAGGACCGATGTGAAGTAGCTTCCCTGGATGTTGCAGACAACTATGTCGTTGTACCTTGTCCTCTGGTAGATGGAGACTACTGTGATGCCATCAAGACCAGGCTGTTCTATCTTCCTGACCTTGACCCAGGCCTTGTCGCTCTTTCTTACATCGTCAAGGAAGGCTCTGTCGGGAAAGGTCTCAAGGAGCTGCCTGTCCCCATCGACTATCACATAGCGGCTTCCAGGCTTGCCGATATACAGGCTTTTCATGAAGGTGTTTGAGCTGCGGTTTGCTGTGATGAAGTCGGAGATGTTCCTGAGCCCAGCAAGGGCGCTCTGGGAGGGATGGTCCTCCCTCAAAACCTGCATGAGAGAAAGCTCTGCATCTGCAGTGGAGTCGATGTATATCCTCAGCTGGCTTGCAGTTGAAAAGATGCTGTCGAAATTCATCCTGTAAAGGGATGCATAGCCAGCAGACTGGCTGATAAGTACATCCCTTATCCTTGCTGTCATCGCATAGACAAGCACAAGACTTGAGATGACAAGTGGGATGACAACGAGACAGAGGTTAGATCGGAAGAG
>LVBC01000014.1 GCA_001604265.1 Spirochaetales bacterium Spiro_01 | reverse complement strand
GAATTTCAAAAGGTAAATTGTTTTTACATAAAGTAGGAGGAAAAAAAATGGCAAGAAAGCCCGTATTAGGCATGCTTCTCGGTGACGGCAGCGGTGTCGGTCCTGAAATCATCGCTAAGCTTGCTGCTGCTCGTTTCTTCGACGATATCTGTCATCCGGTATTCATCGGTGACAAGAGAATCCTGGACAGAGCATTCGAAATGGTCGGAAACAGGACCGAAGTGGTCTGTGTCGACTCGCTCGAAGGTCTCAGGTACGAGGATGACACTTACTACATGCTGGACAGAAAGAATCTGGATCCGAAGGATGCTCCGATCGGAGAGCTCTCGGTAGAGTGCGGAAAGGCCAATCTCGATATGCTGACCCTCTCTGCAGACCTGTACAACAGGAAGCTCATCGAAGGCTTCTGCTTCGGTCCATTCAACAAGGCCGGTCTCAAGGATGCTGGCTGCAAGTTCGAGTCCGAGCACCATCTTCTGGCAAACCTCTTCCACCACACAGCTCCATTTGGAGAGATCAACGTATGTGGCGACCTCTGGACCACCAGGACCACCTCCCACATCCCAATCAAGGAGGTGAGCCAGAACCTTTCCGTCGAGAGGATCATGAGGGCAATCACACTTGCAAACGTCTCTCTCAAGAACTCCGGTATCAAGGAGCCCAGGATCGCAGTTGCTGCACTCAATCCGCACTGTGGAGAGGGCGGACGCTGTGGCAGAGAGGAGATCGACATCATCACTCCGGCCATCGAGACAGCAAAGAGCCAGGGCATCAACGCCTCCGGTCCATACCCCTCGGACATCACATTCATCAAGGCCTTCAGGGGCGAGTTCGATGCAGTCGTCACAATGTACCATGACCAGGGTCAGATCGCTCTCAAGCTGAAGGGCTTCGATACCGGCATCACGATTGCCGGCGGTCTTCCTGCTCCTATCGTCACCTGTGCACACGGCACAGCCTACGATATCGCAGGCAAGGGCATCGTAAAGACTTCTGCCTTCGAGAACGCAGTCAAGATGTGCGCTCGCATGGCAAACCATCTGGCAGGGGCATGAAGATGAGTTTCAAGATCAATGAAAAGGCATCTGTGAAGATTCCGACCAAGATTATCATCCCGGTAGTGGCCTTCGCTATCGGTGTGATATTCCTGCTCACCGGAATCACACAGTATGGCTTCTGGAATCGTGAGACCTCAAGGCCTACAATGGGATTCTTCCCGATCATAATCGCGTTTGCCCTGGTCGCACTCTCGGCACTTGCCTTCGTCCAGGCTCTGGGAAAGGACAAGACAGTCGAATTCGAGCTCCAGAACTGGCTCGTTCCGATCGCACTTGTCGCCATAATCCTGATGAGCTACATCACAGGACTTGTATTGGCCATAGTTCTCTTCGAGATATTCTGGCTCAGGTTCTATGAGAAGCTCTCCTGGAAGACTACAATAATAGTCCTGGCAATCGTTCTCTTCATCGTGGATGGCTGCTTCCAGATGTGGCTTGGTATCGAGCTCCCAAAGGGCTTCATAATCAACCTCATCTACGAGTATGTCGATCTCGGTGTTCTCATGATGATAGTATAAGGAGGTCTGAAAATGCAGAATCTATTGATGCTCGCTCAGGGCTTCCAGGTCGTACTGACATTAGAGAATTTCGCAGTCTGTCTTATCGGTGCCATCCTCGGTATCATCGTAGGTGCAATGCCTGGCATCGGCTCCCTTGCAGGTGTAGCGCTGCTTCTGCCGCTTACCTACAAGTTCAATCCTACCACGGCAATCATCATGCTCGGTGCTCTCTACTACTCCAACATGTACGGTGGTGCATACTCTGCAATCCTCCTGAACATCCCTGGAGACTCTCCTGCAGTCATGACAGCCCTCGACGGCTATCCGATGGCATCCGAGAGAAAGAGACCGGGACAGGCACTCTTCACTGCCAACATGGCATCCTTCGTCGGTGGTCTCATCGGCATGCTGATCCTGACCTTCATGGGTCCGGCACTTGCAGATGTAGGTCTCCATTTCGGACCTGAAGAGATGACAGTCCTCCTGCTCGTTGCCATGACCTCCATCGGCTGGCTGGTAGGTGACAACCCGACAACAGGTGTCGTCCTTTCGCTCGTCGGTATCCTCGTCGCATCGATCGGCATGGATCTCCAGACCGGATCCCCGAGATTCAACTTCGGCAACGTATACCTGCTTTCAGGTGTCAAGTTCATCCCATTCGTAATCGGTACCGTAGGCTTTGCCCAGGTAATGAGACTGATGGGAGAGAGAGAGGAGAGCTCCTCTGCCAAGTTCGAAGGAAAGCTCACGATCAAGGGCTCGCTTCTGACAGCTCACGATTTCAGAAGGCTGCTTCCTCCAGCAATCCGCTCCGGTATCATGGGTACCTTCATCGGTGTCCTTCCTGGTGCAGGTGCAACAACAGGCGCCTTCCTCGGCTATGCAATGCAGAAGGCCTTCAAGAGCGAAGAGCCACTTGGTTCGGGTGCAATAGAGGGTATCGCAGCCTCCGAGGCCGCAAACAATGCAGCTGCAGCTGGCTCCTTCGGACCACTGCTCGCTCTCGGCATCCCAGGCTCCGGTACAGGTGCAGTCCTCCTTGGTGGTCTCATGATGTGGGGCCTCAACCCTGGACCACTGCTCTTCACGAACGAACCTGAGTTCGCATGGGGTCTCATTGCATCCCTCTTCCTTGCAAACATCCTGACTCTGTGCATCGCACTCGGAATCATACCGATCCTGATCAAGATACTCGGTGTACCTATCAAGGTCATCGTACCTGTCATCGTCGTTGTGTGCATCGTAGGTTCCTACTCCGATACCTACTCGTACTATGGTGTGATCATCATGGGCGTAGCTGGTGTCTGTGGTTACCTGCTCGATCGAAGTGGCTATGCAACAGCACCTATGCTTCTGGCATTCGTTCTGGCACCACTGCTCGAGAACAATCTTGTCCAGGCCTTCATCATCACTGGTGGACGCGTCACTGGCATCTTCTTCAAGAGCGGAATTTCGATCACATTCACACTCATTCTTCTTGCTCTCGTCAGCACACCGATAATAAAATTCATCCTTAGAAAGGCCGGCGTCCTCAAGAAGAACTAAATCCAACTCGAATCCTGGGGGAGGGCCCCCCAGGAATAAAAGGAGAAAAATATGAAGAAACTGTTTACAGTTATGGTAATCGTCATGATCATCCTTGCACCTCTCTGTGCAAAGGAGTTCAAGCCAAAGAAGGATGTGACCTGGACCTGTACCTCCAAGCCAGGTGGTGGTTCCGATATCTTCTCTCAGGCAATCAGAGATGCCGCAAAGGCAAATGTTCCAGAGCTCAAGAAGACCAACATCGTCATCTCCTATGTCACCGATGGTGCAGGTGAGGTAGGTAGACTCAATGTTGCAAACACCGCCAAGGCAAAGGCTGACTACACACTCCTTACCTTCAACTCCGGCGACCTCATGCCAATGGTAAAGAACACAGCCAACAGAATCCAGAACTTCACACCTCTGGCAGTCATGGCAGTCGACAAGCAGCTGCTCTTCGTCAGCCCAAGCTCCTCCTACAAGTCCTTCAAGGATGTCATTGATGCAGTCAAGGGCGGCAAGAGTGTTGTCATCGCAGGATCCAAGGGCGACGATATCGAGACCTACAATGCTCTCATCAAGGAGCTCGGCTTCTCCGAGAACCAGCTGAAGTACATCGCAAACGATGCTACCTCCGGTGCTATCACCAACCTCCTCGGTGGCCACGTCGATATCTGTATGTCCAAGCCAGCAGCTGCATCCGAGTATGTAAAGGCCGGCAAGATGGTCCCAATCCTCGCTCTTTCCAACATCAGATACAACACTCCTGAACTGAAGGACGCTCCTATCCTTTCCGAGCTCGGATACAAGGATGTCGAGGTTCCAGTATGGAGAGGTGTCGTAGGACCTAAGGCAATGAGCAAGGACGCAGCAGAATTCTGGGTGAACGTTCTTACTACAGTCTCCAAGTCCAAGGAGTGGAACGAAGGCTACATCGCCAAGAATGGTCTTCTCCCACAGTTCATGGGCGGCGACGAGGCAAAGGCCTACATGACCAAGTATCAGGAAGACTACCTCAAGAAGATCGGCAAGTAAGCTTCTCTGAATCAGATTATGGGGAGATGGGAGACCATCTCCCTATTTTACAGGAGCAGAACAAATGAAGAAGATAACACTTCTGCACACAGTAGCAAGCGTATATGGCTCCTTCCGCAGTCAGCTGGAGGCAGCCTTCGATGAGGAAATAGAGGTCAACAGCCTCGTCGATGAGTTCCTTGTCACCAACGCCCGAAAGAAGGGCTTCTTTCCACCGGAGAACAGGAAGAAGCTGCTTCTCGATCTGATGAGCGCCGAGGCAGAGGGTGCCGATGTCATCATCGTTACCTGCTCATCTCTGTCCCCATTCATCGAGGAGTACAGGAGCATGCTCTCCATTCCAGTTGTCACCATCGACAGGCAGATGTGCCGCGATGCCGCACTCTCAGGAAAGAGGATCGCAGTGCTTGCAACAGCACCTACAACGATCGAACCGACCACAAATGGAATCCAGAGAGAGGCAGATCAGCTGGGAAAGGAGGTCGAGATCATTTCACTTCTGGATGAGGAGGCGATGAATCTTCTCAAGAAGGGTGATGTGAAGGGACACGATGAGCGCCTTGCCGAGCTTGCTGTGAAGGCTGGGAATGTGGATGTCATCGTGCTTGCCCAGGCCAGCATGGCAACTGCAGCTTCTCTCTGCAGTGAAAGGACAGGGAGGAAGATACTGACAAGCCCCGGCTCCTGCATCGCAGAAGCAAAGGCACTGCTTTCCAGATAGTTCCATATGAAAAAAAGAGGAGAGACACAGAGCTCTCCTCTCTTTTCAGCTCTTCAGGAAGGCAAGCATAGCATCGAGATTCTTCTCCATTGTCCTCCTGCCTTCCTCGTAGACAGCCTGCATCCTTTCTGGGTCGTGCTCCGTCTTTCCGATCTGGAGCGGGGCTTCAGGTCTTATTGCAAAGACACGTCCAAGCTTCTCCTGCTTTTTCACATAGGCTGTCTCTGCATTGTAGACATCGTGCCTTATTCTCATATCCTCGATGAGGGCAGGGTACTTTCTGAGCAGTACCTTCATCAGACCCTGAAGCGAGTTCGGCTCCTTGACGTAGCCCTCTGGCTGTGTGAGTATGACGACATTCTTCTCGTAGCCCATATCCTCGAAGGCTTTCAGAGGAATCGGGTCTGCAATTCCACCATCCAGATAGCCTCTGCCATCGAGCTTGACTACGCGGCTTGCAAGCGGCATGGAGGCCGAGGCTCGGATATACTGTGTATCGTGCTCGGTTCCCTCCGTGCATCTGTAGTAGACCGGCTTTCCGGTCTCCACATCCGTCACTACCAGATAGAATTCGATCGGATTCTTCTGGAAGGTCTCCACATCGAATCTTTCCAGCCTGTTGGGGATGAGGTCGTAGCAGAACTTCGCATTGTACAGGTCGCCTGTGAAGAGCCAGGACCAGAAGGAGCAGTAGCGGGGATTCTTCGCATACTTCTTGTTGTAGCTGATCGCCCTGCCTATCTGCAGGGACTTGAAGTTGCAGCCGAAGCAGGCTCCGGCAGAGACGCCGATGAAGCCATCGAAGGTTATACCCCTTTCCATAAGTACATCCAGGCAGCCGCCGGTGAACATGCCTCTCATGGCGCCGCCCTCAAGAACAAGACCTGTTTTCATACCTAGGATTATAATGTGGTGCAGGATAAAGAAAAAGTGCATCGGATGAAGAATCCAATGCACTGTGCGTCAATTTGATGAGTGTGCCACTACTTTCCGTAGTTGCAGAGATTTCTTGAAAGGGTGGAGATGATGCGTGCAATCTCCTCAGGAGACTTCCTGTTCTCCTTCTTGTTGATCCACTCCATGAGGATGGCGTAGCAGCCTGCAAGACAGAAGTTTGCAGTCTCATCGAACTCCTCGGCTGGGACGAATCTGCGCATTGCCTCTATAGCATCCTGGCACTTGGTGATCTTCTTGAGCTTTGAGAAGAACTCCGGATCCACCTTGTTTCCAAGCAGCAGCCTTGAGACTGCAAGATTCTTCTCCATGTACTTGAGAAGCTCTACGATTGCTTCCCCAGGATTGAGTCCCTGCTTCTCGGATCTGTAAAGCTCATTGATGGAATCGAGATAATCCTTCTCGAGCTCATCGAATACCTCGATCTGGCTCTTGTAGTGGTTGTAGAATGTGGAACGGTTAATTCCCGCCCTGTCGCAGAGTTCCTTGATGGAAATCTTGTAGATCGACTTGCTCTCCATTAGAAGAATAAGGCT
>LVBC01000339.1 GCA_001604265.1 Spirochaetales bacterium Spiro_01 | reverse complement strand
TAAAAGTTTATCTGCCTGCTCGAACATCGATTCGATGATGACCTTAGCAGGTCTTACTTCCTTGACGAGGCCTGCGATCTGGCCTGCCATGAATGTGCCTTCCTTGATGTCACCTTCGACAACAGCCTTGCGGAGACTTCCTACCGTAAGTCCCTCGAGCTCTTCAAAGGTAACGCCGCTCTGCTCCATCTCAAGATACTTGTTGGAAAGAGCGTTTCTTATCTGTCTTACAGGGTGGCCGTAGGATCTGCCGGTAACTCTTGTTGAGTTATCCTTAGCCTTGATGACCATATCCTTGTAGTTCTGGTGAACATTGACTTCGTCACATGCGCAGAAGACTGTTCCGCACTGAACACCCTCTGCACCGAGCATGAAAGCTGCCGCAACGCCTCTGCCGTCAGCGATACCGCCTGCAGCAATAACCGGAATGGATACTGCGTCAACGACCTGGGGAACCAGTGTCATTGTAGTAGCCTCACCGATGTGTCCGCCGGACTCAGTGCCCTCAGCGATGACTGCATCAGCACCACACTGCTCCATTCTCTTTGCAAGAGCAACGCCTGCAGTAACAGGAACAACGATGATGCCTGCTTCCTTCCACATATCCATGTACTTTTCCGGAGAGCCGGCGCCTGTCGTAACGACCTTAACCTTCTCTTCAGCGATGACCTTGGCGATCTCAGGAGCTCTGGGGTTCATGAGCATGAGGTTTACGCCGAAAGGCTTGTCTGTTGCTTCCCTGCACTTCTTGATCTGGTCGCGGAGCCAGTTCTCATCAGCGCCGCCGACACCGATGATGCCGAGACCGCCTGCCTCAGATACTGCTGCTGCGATGTGCCAGTCAGCTACCCAGGCCATACCGCCCTGGAAGATAGGATACTTGATGCCGATCAAATCTGTGATTCTTGTCATGTCCTTTTATCTCCTTTGTTTATTTCGAAAATGCTGTTTAGTAAACAATATAGTTAGCATCCCATGTAAGTCCTGCACCGAAGCTTGCGATAACGAGCTTCATGCCGGGCTTAAGCCTGCCGTCCTGCTTCATCTCGTTCAGAAGGATCGGAATGCTCGCAGACGAGATGTTTCCGTAGTTCATGATGTTCATTGGGAATCTGCTTCTCTCGATGCCGAGCTTCTTTGCCGTGGCTTCGATGATCCTCGCATTCGCCTGGTGAAGGATGTAGTAATCAACATCCTTATCGAGATCGAAGCTGTACTTCTCTGAAAGATCCTTGATGATCTGGGGTACCTCAGATACTGCAAACTTGAATACTTCCCTGCCCTGCATATAGAAGGATGTGGCTGTCTTGAAGCCCTCTTCCTCCCATCTGTCAGGCTGTCTTGCAGCTTCGCAGTGGAGGCATCCGCCCCTTGCGCCTGAAGATCTCATGATGAACTCATTGCGCTTTGCGTTATCGTCAGCCTTAAGTACTGCCGCGCCTGCGCCGTCACCGAAGAGGATGCATGTTCCTCTGTCTTCATAGTTAGCGAAATTGGAATTGCACTCGGAACCGATGCAGAGTGCAACCTTGGAATTGCCTGATTCGATAAAGCTCTGGACTGTATTGAATGCTGCAACGAATCCCGGGCATGCCGAATTTACGTCAAAGCATCCGCAGTTCTCCGAAGCGCCGATCGCTTCATGTACCACGCATGACATTGAAGGTATAACAAGGTCGGGTGTTGTGCATGCGGTTACGATGAGGTCGATGTCCTTAAGATCGATGCCGGCATCTTCGATTGCCTTCTTCGCAGCCTCAACTGCCATTGTCGAAGGCTTCTCCGTGATATGGTCTGCAATATGTCTTTCCTT
>LVBC01000338.1 GCA_001604265.1 Spirochaetales bacterium Spiro_01 | reverse complement strand
GACTTCGGCAAGCTTGAGACTGGCATCATTGGTGACGAGGACGAGCTTAAAGGTTAGGTCGGGCATAAGAGGTTTGACAAAATTTCAACTGTGGTTTTTTATGCAAAAAAAGAATTGGGAGATATTATGTTTGGCATGACCCTTGGATATTGTTACAGGGTAACCATTGATAACAAAGTCTATCAGTTTAAGTTCATGGGGACCGATGAACATGGAGTACAACTCGGGAGATTTGAGGGATCTGAGATTAATGAATCCATAGATCATATTATACGAGCGTGTTCTCACCTATCTATTGAACGTATTCCCTGCTCGAGCATCTCATTGCCTGAGGCTGCCGAATAATTCCTAATCAATAACTCCGTCTCAGTTTGAAAGGCACCAGATACAGAGTACTGGGTCTCGACTTCATCAATGATGCAACCATCGTAAAGCTGCTTGATGTAAGGATCGTTGTTGTAGGATAGCAGGAACTTGCCCTTGATCTGTTTCAAGGCTTTGGCCAGTTCTTCATGCTGGTTGAAGGCATCTGCGTCCTCACGTTCGTAGATGTGCTCCTTGGTATAGTAGGGAGGGTCCAGATAGAAGAATGTGTGTGGTTGGTCGAACCGGGCAACGATCTTCTCCCAAGGCTGCTTTTCTATGATCACATGCCGGAGCCGTTCCGATGCTTCTTTCACCTTGTCCAGATTGCGGAGTGGCATGTACTTGTAGCCCTGATTTACACAGAAGTTCTTGGAACGTGAACCATAGCTGCAGGCCAGATTATAGTAGAACTTGATCGCTCGCTCCAACTCCGTTCTGGGCTCATGTTGTATAAAACTGTCAAACATCTCTCTCGAAACTAAGTACTGATTAAGCTCAGTAACGAAAGCTTCGGGATGATGCTTGATATAACGCCAAAAATTTACCAGATCGCCATTAATATCGTTATAGACCTCAGTATAGCGGCTCTTCTTGGAGAGCTGCCAGTCTTCCTTGTTGGCGCTCTTCCCGAACAGTATCCAGGCGGCACCGCCAAAGACCTCGCAGTAGATGTCATGCTTGGGGATGAGCGGCAGGATCTTCTTGCGGAGAATACGCTTGCCGCCTACCCAGGAGATGATGCTGTTCATGAAATCTCCCTGATGTCTCTAATGGTTTTTGCTTTGGGTTTGATTGTGTCTTGATCAGTTTCCACGAGATCAAAATTGGCAATGATCACTTCATTGAACTCGCTTTTGCCTGCCTTGCGGTTGATGCCTTTAGTGCGGGTGACATGCTTGATATCAAAGCCTTTATATAGCTTCAGCACTTCTGGGTTATCGTCATAGCTGAGGATGAACCTGCCTTTGATCTTCTTGAGTTTGGCACACAGGTCTTCATGGCTGAACTGCTTGGAGTTCTCATAAGTATAGCCAAGCATATACGGTGGGTCGCAGTAGAAGAAGTTGCTCTTGGTATCGTACTTATCTATCACTTTCTCGTATGAGAGGTTCTCGATGATCACCATATCCAGGCGTTTGTGAAGTTCCTTAATGCGTTCCAGACGGTTATACATACTGGAGGTGCCACGCTTCTGAGAGGTGCCGAAGCTGTCACCTTTTGAGCCGAAACTACGGGTAATCAGATACATGAACCGGGCAGCCCGCTGTATCTCGGTGAGGCCTTCCTGCTTGAGGATATCGCCAAAGAGCTTGCGGCTGGCTACTAACCAGTCCAGTTCCTTGATCAGCTCATCAGGATGGTATTTCACTTGCAGGAACAGGTTGACCAGGCGATTATCGAGATCATTATAGACCTCCAGATCGCCCCACCTGTCCTTGTAGAGGAGCATCCAGGCAGCACCGCCGAAGGGCTCGATATAGCCGGTGATGTCCTTGGGAATGTAGGGAGCAATAACTTTACGAAGCAGGCGTTTACCGCCTATCCAGCCGATGATGGCATCCATTAGGCATCTCCTTTCGGGTCTGTAATACAGAGCCGCAGATATAGTTCAGGAAGGGTGAGGGTTTTGAAGTCCTCGTTGGTGAATCCAAGTGTTCTGAGGATCATTTCGAATCTCTCAAAAGGGTACTTGGAGACGCCGTTACCGCTGATCCGAAACTCCCGAGCCAACTTGCGAACCTCTCTTTG
>LVBC01000337.1 GCA_001604265.1 Spirochaetales bacterium Spiro_01 | reverse complement strand
GTAAGACATAATATAACCTGATGATTATATTAGGGCATGCGGTCAATGTCAAGAAGAGAAAGCTTTATAAATTAAGTATCCTGCCGTTATCAGCACTTTCCGAACAGGTATTCGACATACTTCCTGTAGTTTGCGTCGCCGCTGGCAGAGAACGAATATGCGAACGCAATGTAATAGTCGTACTCCTCATCAAGTCCCAGCTTCTTCTCGATGTCATCGGTAAGCTTTAATGCTAACGGGACAGGCTTATCAAGATCCTTCTTATTGCCGGCTCCGAAAAGATCGTTAATGGAGATTCCCTTTGAGCGCTTCTCCTTCTCTTCTTCCGTTGCGACATAGTAGTAGAAGTCATCTTCAGAGAAGTTTTCCATGTCCAGGAGCTGCGAGAGGTCCTGGAAGTTATCCGGTGTGGAGTAATTATATACGGCATCCTCACGCATGATGAGATAGTCGTATGCGCCGGTGGCAAGCGTAGCTCTGAATGCTACTTCAAGATATTTCTCCTCATATTCCAGGTCGCTCTTGAAGTTAAGATCCTCAGAATCGATCAGAGATGCCCATCTTGCCTTATCATATCCGCCCCACGAAAGGAATCCGTCAGTGGCATACTTGCGGCCTTCATCAGAAGCAGAACCGTTGATAACGCCTCCGCCAAGGACTCTCATCTTTGACTTGTATACATCGTGACCGTACCAGACAACTGCACCGATGACCAGTATCACCAGAACTGCGGAGGGTACATAATACTGCATAAAATATACGGCCTTCTGCTTTGCGGTAAGTCCTTTGAGCTTTTCCTTCTCTGTCCTTATGTAATTGACCAGTTTGTTTCCTGATCTCGCGGAAGCCTTTGCTTCTGCTCCTTCCATCTCCTTTTCGAGCTTGCTGGCTTCCTTCTTGGAACCTGCCAGAGAGATATTGCCGGCTGCATCGGTCTCGGGATCGTACTCCACGGATTCCTTTAAGGCCTTGAGCTTTTCTGCCTGCGCCTTTTCGAGTTTATCGAACTGCTTGATAAATACGATTGAAAGAAAGTACGTGATCGTTGTCGATGTGAAGACATATACCAGAGGGAACCACTGTGCATACCACAGGCATGCGATAAATGATCCGACGATAAGAAGGACGATAAGTACGAGCGGGATGAATTTGATGATGATGAAGATCAGGGCTGCCTTGAAAAGCTCTGACGTCTTCATGTCGTATCTTGCGATCGTCGGGAAGATCGCCATTGTCATGAGCAATACGGCAAAGCTGAAGAAGATGACGAAGAACTTATAGACGAATTCTGTATTAGACCATCCGTTATAAGTGATCCAGCGCCAGTCAAAGATGATCAGGAAGATGGCAACGAGCATTACGATCCATACAGCGGTCGCCTGCTTGAAATTGCGTTTGAATGCCTTAAAGAAAGGAATGACGACACCTGTGCCCTCTCCTCTTATTACCTTCATCGCAACATAGTATTTAGCCGAATAAGCGGCTCCGAAAGTGATTATCGGAATGCTGCAGATAATATAAAGGATATTGACGATCACGAGATTCGTAACCGTTCTTAAGAAATCCATTACCGGACTGTCGGGTTTAAGTATGTTCATCTGATTGTCTCTACCTGTTCTCCAGCTTTTTAAAGCTCATTTATTG
>LVBC01000013.1 GCA_001604265.1 Spirochaetales bacterium Spiro_01 | reverse complement strand
AATGCCGTCTGCAGTTCTCTGCATAGACTGCAAGACCAGGGACGAAAGAAGACATTTCTAATTGAGATAGGGATTATTTCTTCTCTCGAAGGAGAGTGTAGTCCTGCTACCATGGCCTGGAAGTACGATATAGTCGCCTTCCAGGTTCTTTATTTTTTCAAGTGATCTGACTATTTCCTCATAGTCGCCACCCAGGTCGGTCCTTCCGATTCCCAGCCTGAAAAGGGTGTCTCCCGAGAAGAGAACTCTCTCCTTCTCGTTTATGAAGCACATGCTTCCAGCTGTATGGCCAGGGGTGGCCATGGCCCTGAAGCCGAGAGCCAGCTCGTCTCCATTTTCAAGATAGCGTTCAATTGGTGGGAAATCGAAATCCTTCGCCTTGTATACCCTGAGAAGGGAAGAACCAATGGAGAGGAGGCTTTCTCTGCATCTCTCTCCACCCCTCTCAAGGTAGGCTTTGTCGGCCTTCGAGATAGCTATTTTTGCATCTGGATATCTATCCAGGAGCTCTCTCAGTGCCAGTACATGGTCGAAATGGCCATGTGTCAGATATATCCAGTTCGGGTGCAGACTGGATTCCTCCAGCTTCGCGATCAGACCCTCGGCGGGTGCCGGTGCATCGATAAGGAGGCATTCATTCTCTTCCTTCACGATGTAGCAGACAGTTTCGATGGGTCCGATCACAACAGGCTGGATTGTCAAGCTGCTCTTCCTCAGATCTCTCTTACACTGAAGGTGATGACACTTTCGCTTTCAGCTGGGGTCTCGGGAGCTTTCTCCTTTACCTCTTCAGCCTCTGCAGCTGTCTCTTCGCAAGCTGGAGTCTCTTCGACAGCTGCTTCCTGAGGTGCTGCCTCGACTGCTGCTGGAGTCTCCTCTGCGACCTTGGTCTCCTCGACTACTGCCTCGGCAGTCTCGACTGCTGCTGGAGCCTCCTGAACTGGAGCCTCCTGAACTGGAGCCTCGGTCCTGGCTCTTCTCTGAGAGCTGTCCCTGTTCGAGATGTTGATCTGTACGGTCCTGCCCTTGACCTCAGTTCCCTGAAGTGCTGCAATTGCCTTGTTGCAGTTCTCTTCGCTCATTGTGACGAAGGAGTACTTGTCATGGACACGTACCGAGTAGATGTCGTCCCTTGTCACGCCAGATGTGCTGCAGATGAGGTCGATGAGGTCTCTTCCGTAGATCCTGCCCATCTTGCCGAGGTTGACATAGAGTGTCTTTGCGCCCTCGGGAATCTCCCTTGGAGCTCTTCTCTCTCTGGTCTCCTCCTTCTCTGCATGCTCGGTCCTCTCTCTTCTTGGAGCCTTCTCTGGTGCTGGAGAATCGTTCTTCTTGAACTCGCTTCTGGCGACTCTCTCCTTCTTCTTGCCGTCGAACTCTCTCTTCTTGAAGGTCTTTTCGACTGGTGCCTTCTTCTCCATCTCCCTGAGAAGGTATGCGGCAAAGTAGCCACGGTCAAAGAAGGAGACGTTCTTCTTGATGAGCTTGGAATACTCTACAAGCTCCTCTGGGTTGCTGTCGGACTTGATCAGGGAAGATATCTGCTTGATCTTCTCTGAAAGTCTCTCGATTTCCGATGGTGTGAGTTTTTCCATCTTTCTGATCACTCCTGTACACGCTCCGCTCTGCGGAGGTTAATGATGATGACTTCCCCATGGAATACCTGCTTCCTTCTGGTTCTCTGGAAACTGACAGGTCCTGAACATTTGGGGGATTCGACTGGCTCTGGATAGTGTGGCCAGTACGCTAACAAATCTACTCCTTGACACATTGCTTTGTCAATTCGGAGAGTCCTTCACAAGGGACTTGAAATAATTATATTATTTTCAACATGCAGGAACTTGTCATCCAGATCAACGAACTAGAAGAGCGGCAGAGGGCGGCCGAGGAGAGTCTCAGAAGCTATGCCGGAAAGCTCGGAAGGACGATTGCCCATCTGGAGGGGATGAACCCAGTAGCTCCGGCCCTGAGAGACGAGTACCTGATGAGAGAGGAGAATCTCAACTCGGCAAGGGAGGAGAAGAGCCTCGTCAAGGAGCTTGTAGAGGCCCAGAAGCAGGGCAAGAGGGAGCTTGAGAGCCTCAAGGAGAAGAGAAGCACCACCACTAGGGAGCTGGAGCAGCTCAGATTCAGAATCGGTGCAATTGCCTTCGAGCAGGCTCAGAGCGAGAACTGTGCTCCCGAGGTGAAGGACATTCTCGCTCCAATAGTTGCCAGATACAAGAGACTCAAGGAGAACTCGAAGGAGGGCTCCTTCTTCAGAACTACCACCTCGAAGCTGCTGCTTGCCATCTCGAATCAGGACAAGGACTTCCTTACTGCCTTCAAGGCTGTGGAGAGTGCCGGAAAGCTCGAGCTTCTGTATGGAGAGAGGGCAGGAAGTCTCGTGAACGAGTACCTTCAGCGCCTCGACAGGCTTTCAAGGATAGAGGAGGAGCTCACAGCACTTGGTGAGGACATGGGCGATGCCGATGTCTACACTGAAGGGCATGAGAAGCAGATAGACAAGAGGCTTTCCGACTGTGCCCGAGACGAGGAGGAGTCTGCAGTAAGCTATGGCATCTACCTCTTCGAGAATGCCGTGAAGTGGCTGAGCGACGATACGGATCCTGGGCTTGTCGATATCGTCAGCGATATGCTGAAGACCCAGGAGATACTTGAAGAGGATACCAGACAGATACAGAAGAAGAGGACCCAGATCGAGATATACAACCAGATGGAGAAGGTCCGTATCAACGACAGGGCGATAGAGAAGCTCGAAGCTGAAAGGGAGAGACTTCTCAGGCAGATAGAGGAGCTCAGGGCCGAGAACGAGACTATCGAGAACCGGATCAGGGGTCTCGAGGAAGGAGAGGACTCTTGAGCGATACAGACGACCTCTTCGATGAGATGCCGAAGCAACCGGAGAATGCAACGAAGCCCGAGCCGAAGAAGAGGACGAGGAAAAAGCCCTCGACCTCGACAGAAGCAAGGAAGAAGAGCGCAGAATCGGGCAAGGTGAAGACGACAAGGACAAGAAGCTCCTCTGCAACTGGCACAAGGAAGAAGAGTACCTCCACAGCTTCAGGAAAGACATCATCAGCTTCGAAGAAAGGCGATACAGCACCAGGAAAGAGTGTCAGCAGGACCACAAAGGCTCCAGCACCCTCGCTCGAGGAGTCCAGAGTAAGGAAGAGCACGATCTCATCGTCGCTTCCAAAGAAGACACTGCCTCAGGATATCCCCGATATGTCGAACCTCACACTCTCTGAGCGCATCCACGCCCTCTCTGCAGATAAGGTCCAGATCGATGCAGAGGCCGATAGGGAGGAGAAGGAGAGAGAGAAGCTTGAAGCGATCCGCTCCTCTGTAAAGAAGAGTGCAAGGCCTGTCCTGCAGGAGAAGGATATTCCCGATGTCGGGCACAGGCAGAAGAGCGAGGACAGAAGCAGACTCTTCTCGGCTCTTCTTCTGCTTGTCATACTCCTGCTGGTGATTCTTCTATGCACTCTTGTGGCAATAAGAAGCGGAGTCCTCGAGAGAGACAGCGACACCGAGGCTGATAGTGGAGCAGTATTGGATGAAGCTGGAATCGATGATGGCGTTTTGCTTCTCGAGATTCGCAGTGGCATGAGCGCAGGCCAGGTAGCAAGAAGCCTCGAAGGCATTGTCGATGAAAAGGAGTTCCTCGACTATCTCAAGGAGCATGACCTTGCAACAAGACTTCTGGTCGGCTCCTACCGTGTGCCTGTCGGAATCTCTGTTGAAAGTCTTGCCAATGCAATTACACAGAAGAGCAGCCAGGGGAGTGTGAACATCTATGATGGCTACACGCTCTCGGAGATAGACAGCATGCTTACGAACCGCGGCCTTATAAAGGGAGGAGAGTTCCTCTCTGCAGTGAAGAGGGTCGCCTCTGAAAGGGGACTTGGCTTCGAGGAGGGGTACTTCCTTTCGGGAGTCTACTCCTGGAATGGGCCATACGAGCTTGCTGTGGCAATGCAGGACAGCCTGATGGAGCTGCTCGGAGAGAACAGCGAAGCGATACTTGCCCTGGATCTCTCTCTCGATGATGTCGTGAAGATCGCATCGATGGTCAACAGAGAGACGAAGGACAGGGCACAGATGGCCTTGATCTCGGGAATCATACTGAATAGATACCAGAGCGGCATGCCGCTTGGAATAGATGCCACTACCCGCTATGAGCTTGGAAACTGGAGTGGCAGCATCGGTCACGGAGTATTCGAAAAGGACACTCCATACAATACCAGGAGAAGACCCGGTCTTCCTCCTACTGGAATAGGCTGTCCCGGAAGGGATGCAGTACTCTCTGTACTCCATCCTGTCAGAACGGACGACATGTACTATCTCCACGATGGAGAAGGCAGACTCTACACCTCCCAGACCTATGAGGAGCACCTTGATACCTATGATAAAGTCCACTGACAGATACAACCTCCATACCCACTCCTTCTACTGCAGGCATGGACATGGAACGATAAAGGAGTACTGCGACGAGGCTGAGAGACTCTCTCTCGAGCTCTTCGGCTTCTCGGAGCACATGCCGCTTCCTGATGGATCCTTTGGCAGGACAAGGATGCACAATGACGAGATTCCACTCTATCTGGAAGATATCGAGAGGGAAGGAAAGAGCAGGAGCATGACGGTGCTGCGCGGCTTCGAGTGCGACTATCTTCCCCGCTTCAGGGACTACTTCCGCTACTATCTAGAGGAAGAGAAGGTAGATTACCTTGTTAACGCAGTGCACTTTGTGCAGCATAAAGACCGCTGCGTCTCTCCATTCGAGGACAGGATGAGCGTCGACGATGTCTATCGCTACCGTGACCAGCTCATCGAGGCACTCGATACCGGACTCTTTGCCTTCCAGGCCCATCCGGACCTGATCTTCGCCTCCTACAGAAGCTGGGACAAGGTCGCAGAGGCTGTCAGCCGGGATATAATCCAGTTCGCGATAGACCACAGGATTCCACTTGAAGTGAATGGAAATGGAATGATAAAGCCGAAAATCGGCGATGAGTACCAGTATCCAAGGAGGGTCTTCTGGTCTCTTGCCTCCGAGATGGGCGCATACTGCATAAGGAACTCCGACTGCCATGAGATCGAGAATCTTGCAAAGTCGAGAGGAATGCAGGAGGAGTTCGTCAATCAGTGCAGACTGAAAAGGGCATATCCGCTTGTCAGGAGCGGAAGGCTTGGATTCCAGTTCTAGAAGGGAGCTGGAGATGAGAAGGTCACTCTTTTCCCTGTAGAAGGGTGGAAGAACGAAAGGCTCTCTGCATGAAGGCAGAGTCTCTCGTTCTCTCTTCTTGTTCCATACAGCCTGTCGCCTACGATTGGGATATGGAGACCTGATGCCGCATGGACTCTCAGCTGGTGTGTTCTTCCCGTATGCGGATAGAAGCGCACCCTGGTGACCTTCTCTCCGTTCAATACTTCCACCTTGACCGTCTCATAGTGCGTCAGGGCTCTCTTTCCCTTCTTATGATCGACAATCTGGTAGGGACGGTTGTCCACATCGAGACGCAGTGGAAGGTCGATATCTCCACTCTGCTCTCTGACTACTCCCCTCAGAAGTGCAACATAGACCTTCTCCGTCTCTCTTGCTTCGAACTGGAGAGAGAGCTTTCTCTTTGCTTCCTCGTTCTTTGCAAATACGAGGATGCCAGAAGTATCCATATCGAGTCTGTGCACTGATGGAAGTTCCGGTGCATCGGGAAAGAGGCGCTTTATCCTTGAGGAGGCACAATCCTGCTTGTCGATTCCCTTTCCGGGTACGCTCAATAGCCCTGCGCTCTTGTCGATGACTGCGATATCCTCATCCGAGTAGAGAAGGTCGATATCGAGAAGGTGCCTTACAATAGGTCTGCACTTCTCGTCGCAGGGAGGGTAGAGAACACTCTCCCTCCTCGTTGCTGTAGGAGAACCGAACCACATCTCTGCAAGCGAAACTGGAACAAGACCCCTTCTGAAGCAGTAGGAGAGGAGGCGTATCGTGGCACAGTCTCCAGTTCCGGTACTTGGGTTCTCTATCCCCATGTCCTCGAAGGTAAGTCTTCGCCCTGTGATGGATGAGAAGCTGTAGAGCTTCTCCAGCTCTGAGAGGCATTCAAGCGAGAGTGCGTGCCTCATCTCAGAAAGCTCTGCCTCTCCGTTCTCTATCCGCTGTGTAAGCTCGTGTATCCTTCCATCGTACCTTGCAACAACCTCTCTGTATGCATTTGCTGAAAAGCAGGGAGGAACGAAGCCCGGCACATGGACACTCTTCAGAAGAAGACCTGAAAAGGCCTTGAAGTGGACAAGCTCGCCACTTTTCGTCCTGGCGACAAGCATGCCGAGCATGAGGCCTCTCTCCGAAAGAAAGCTGTCGATTGGAAAATGTGGAGTTCTTTCCTGATAGTCGAAGAAGCCCTCTCTTCTTATCCTCTCGATCTCTTCACGAAGAAGGGACTCTGCCAGCTCTGTTGGAAAGAGGAAGTCCATTACTTGAATACTGCCAGCAGATAGTCGTTGAGTGAGGCCTTCTCGAACATCAGGTTGTAGAGTGCAGTCACAAGAGGGAACTGGGCCTCGACTCCCTTCTCCTTTATCGTCTCTCCAATCAGCTTCGTTGTCCTGTGTCCCTCGATCGTGGTGGCAGAGCTGTGCTGGTCGTATGAGAAGCCCTTGCCGATGAGCATTCCCAGAGTCCTGTTCCTCGAAAGGTCGTTGAGGCCTGTCAGTCCCAGATCTCCGATTGCACAGTAGCGGTACATTATCTCGTCATCGCAGTGGTACATCTTCATGATGCCCCTCATCTCGTTTACTGCCTTGGTGTATACGAGGTAGTCGACGTTCGGGCTGTTGTAGCGACCCGATACGAGTCCGATGGCAATTGCATACATGTTCTTGAGGATGGATGCGAGCTCTACGGCCCTCACATCATCCGTATGGTCGAGCATCAGGCTCGTATCCTTGAAGATGACATCCTTGACGTAGTGGTAGTCCTCTATGTTGCCTCCAAATGTAAAGGCAGTAGGAAAGCCGTTGAGGACCTCGATTGCGAACGAAGGACCCTTCATGCTTGCTGTCCTCTTGAATGGAATGTTCTCTGTAAGGAAGGCACCCTCGTCGCTCATTCCCTTTGCCAGGTTGATGACAAGTGGATTTCTGCCCTGGGGAATGTGATTCTTAATCTCGTTCGAGAATGAGACGATGAACTTCGATGGAATGACAAGCAATATGACATCTGCATCCTGGAAGATCGAGTAGTCTCCAGTTGCACTTACATCCCTGTTGAGATATCTGGTAGGGAAGTACTTCGTGTTCTTGTGATACCTGTTTATCGACTCGACCACATCCGGCTCGATCGAGTGGATGACGACCCTGTTCTCGCTGTTCCAGGCAAGACGCTCTGCCATGGAGGTTCCGAATACGCCGCCACCGGCCACTACGATATTCTGCTTCTTTTCTGCATTCATTCTGATATCTCCTTGATTATATAGATCCTGGAGGAGAAGTCCGGCAGTACGCGCATGCCACTTACGTAGTTGGGTCCAGTGAACCTGTCGGCCAGCTGGACTCCCGCATACTTGAGCAGATCTCCTGGGATCCTGTGCACCTCATCCTCCTTCTGGTGGTGACTCTGGTCGAGGTCCCAGGTCTCCTCCTCTGCATCATCCCGCTTCATCAGCTGGTAGAGGCAGTTGTCCTTGACATCCTGGATTTTGAGAGGAAGGCTAGGTGAGTTGGTCTTCTGCAGCTTCTGGAAGACCATTGCTATGATTATGTCCTTCTTGGGACTTGATACTGTCCATATAGTCTCGTTTCCACTCTTCTGTACCTTGAAGCGTCCGAACTGGAAGACCTGTCGGTACTGCTTGTAGAAGTCGATCTGGTCCCTGATCTGCTTTTTCTCACTGCCTGAGAGTCTTGTCAGGTCAAGGGAGTAGTTGAGGCAGCCGAAGGCCGCAACGGAGAATCTGGCCTCGAGGCCGGTCCTCCTGAGTGTTGTCCTGTCCGGTACAGGGGAGACACAGGTCCCGCACACACCAAGCGGATACAGAAGGCCTGTTCCCTCCATGATATCGATTCTCTCCAGGACATCCGTATTCTCGCTTGTCCAGCCTTCCACGCCATATGCGAGCATACCAAGGTCGAATCTCGTTCCACCAGAGGCACAGTTCTCGAGAAGAACATTCGGGCAGCTGGAGGTGATCGCCTTCTGAAGCTGGTAGAGAGAGAGGATGTAGCGGTGCATGTACTCGCCCATGTCGTCAATGCCACTTGTCCTTGAAAAGACCTCTGCAAGGTGGCGGTTCATGTCCCACTTTATATAGTCGATGCTTGCTGTCTGTATCAAATTCCTTATCGTATCGAGAAGGTAGTTGAAGACATCCTGTCTCGTGATATCAAGGATGTACTGGTTCCTTGCAATCGGGTGCTCCTTCCTCTTCGGGTCGACTATAGCCCAGTCCGGGTGCTTCTGATAGAGGAAGCTGTTGATAGAGACCATCTCCGGCTCCAGGTAGATTCCGAAGAGCATCCCTCTTCTGTGTATGTCCTTGGAGAGTCCTGCAAGACCCTCTGGAATCTTCAGCGTATTGACATTCCAGTCGCCGAGAGAGGAGCTGTCATTGTTCCTCACTCCGAACCAGCCATCGCAGAGGAGGAAGGCCTCGAAGCCGAGGCTGGATGCCTCCTTGACAAGCTGCTCTATCTTCTGCTCGTTGAAAGAGTAGCCACAGGCATCCCAGGTGTTGAAGACGACAGGGCGGAGCCTGTTCTTCCACAGTCCCCTCTGGATGTGGTTCCTTACGAAGGAGTGCATCTCATCCTGGATACCGCTTCTTCCCCTGACGGAGTAGAGCATCACAGCCTCTGGAGTCTCGAATGCGAAGTCCCTTTCCAGATTCGCTGTGAACATGTCGGGGTTTATGCCAGTGAGTATCCTGGTCCTTCCATATGAGTCGACCTCGATGCTTTCCGCATGTGCACCGGAGTAGATGAGGTTTATTGCATAGGCCTCGCTGCTGCCTCTTTTCTCGAGGATGAGGCCGGGGTTGTGCTCTGCAGAGGAGGCGCCTCTTCTGGATTCGTTGACTATCCTGCCGGTTGTGAGCGGCCTTGTGCAGGCAACTCTCTCACGGGCCCAGGCACCATCCAAAGTGGTAAGGTCATAGTCACTCTCCGGAAGGTCGAGCTGCAGTGAGTAGGCAGCTCTAAGTATTATCCTGTCCTTTGAGATGTTCCTTACGATCGCTCTGCGTGCTATCACATCGGAGTCTGCAAATAGTGTGTACAGCAGATTGACCCTGACACCTGCAACCCTGTCGACGAACTGGATATTGAGTACCTCGGTCTCCTCATCGCTTCCAAGCGCCTGGGGAAGTGAGGTATCCATCCTGTCGATTCCTTTCGAGACCTCATGTCCTGTGTATCTGAGGTCCAGGGTCCTGAGTCCCTTCTCTGAATATGTGACTGCGAACTCGGTCGCCCTGTAATCTCCTTTGCCCTCTGTCGAGAGGATGCCCATCTCGTTCTGCAGCTGGTAGTTCGGATTATCCTCATCGAAGGATACCTCGTTGACTCTGCCACAGAGTCTTCTGGGTTCAAGGGATCTGAAATAGAGTTCTGGGTCCGTGATCCTGTGTCCGTAGTAGAGATGCTCTGCAATGCCACCTTCAAGAATGGCGAAAACATAGCTACTTCCCTTGGTTGCCAGGTGGAAAACCCTATTCTTTATGGAAATCATCCCAGACTCCTTATCTTTTAGAGGACATTACTATTATAATATAACGAGAAGGGGATGATTTTGCTACACTGAACCGTTTCGCTGGAAACAAACTGTCGAAGATGGAGTCTTAATGGATATCAGAAGAGTTCCTCTGTGGGAATCAAGGAATGCTACATACATAAGCAACGACCTTGTCAGGGTCGTGATCGAGGACCAGGGCGATGTCACCCTCGAGCTCTCGACCCAGAACATACAGGGAGGAAGGGTGAATGCGCTCTGCCTGCCGTATTTCAGAGGCATAGGGCAGGGTGTCAACTCGGATCCCAACTATGACTGGTACAAGGGAAAGAGCAGATTCTATCAGGCGGGCGGCATCTACATCACGTTTCCATCCTCCGACGAGGAGCACATCCTTGCTGGCAACACCTACTGGATAGTAAGGCGCTACGGCTCCGATAGCGACTTTGGCGGGGTGTGGAGATTGTCCGAGATGAAGTCGAGGGAGGAGGGGAACCGATACAGGATAAGAAAGATAGACCTCCTGGTCCCGGGACACCCTGTTCTCTACACCTTCGCGAGAATAGACAACCTCGGAGAGAGCGAGCTCGAGTGCAACCTGTCCGTGCACAGCATGCTCGGCAGCCCCTTCATAGAATCAGGCTCCTCCTTCTACACCTCCAGTGGAAACTTCATATCGTTTCCTCCAAATGTCAGGGAGGTCGCATTCAATCGTCTGAAGGCGGGAAAGACCTTCTCCGATCTGAGACATGCCCCCTCTGCCAAGGATACTACGATGGATGCTTCGTACATTCCAGGCCCGACAGGCACGTACGACTACATAATGGGGAACATAGACAGGAAGAGCGATATCGGCTGGAGCTGTGTGATCAATCCACGCCAGCAGCTCATATACATGACCTTCTTCCCATCTACAAGCTCCAGACTGGGTGATGAGTTCATTCGCTTTCCCCGTGTCGACTTTGCAATGAACTACTGTGGCAGGATGGACTCTCCCTGGGCACTGTACGATGGCGCAACTCCCGAGGTCTTCTCTCTCACCACGGGCTTCGGTCTGATGGACAGCCATGGAGAGCTAGATGGCGATGACCGCTTTTCCATTCCTGTCGGAGGAAGCCGCTGCCTTCTCTCAGGTCAGGCCTTCACGAGCTACGACAATCCGAGAATAGGCTCAGGCTTCTACTCGATGGACAAGAGCGAACATGGCCTTGTGCTGAAGAGGACCAAGAGCTATGCATATATCCAGTGCGACTATGAATTCAGGATACTCAGGGCCCTGGCAGACAGAGTTCTGAACGATTCGGAGTAGAAATAGAAAAGGCGCCTCACAACAAGGCGCCTCCATGCTCTGAATCCATCTTACTTGTTCTTGCTGACCATGAACTTGTCGTAGGATTCCTGATATGCCTTTGCCCAGTGGTCAAGCATCTCCTTTGCAGTCATCTGTCCAGTCATTACGAACTGTGATTCCTGGTCCATCTGTGTGTAGACCTTTTTCCTGCTTAGTTCCCTCATTGTTCAATTAACAATATTCATGCGAATTTGGACACATAGAAGAAAAGTATTTCAGGAATGAACAGCGGACCTAGAACTCCATCTGCCTGATCACCATTGTCAGTGCTATGTATGGAAATACATGCATGCAATCGTAATGTCTCTTCGAGTCGTATGTGGTCGCAGCGTAGCCTGCCACACCGACTGTGTACTGGAACTGGAAGAACTCCTCAGATGGGTAATCCGGGATGAAGGTGTATGAGATGTCGCAGCCGGCTCCTATCAGAGAGGCGTCGTCATTCCTGTGCTTGTAGGAGGCACTCTCATAGGGTGTGCGGGTGATGAATGCAGGTCCTGCAGAAACTGCCAGCCTGTTCATTTCGAAGAAGGTGTGCGAAAGCGTGATGCCGACGAAGAAGTCGATATCCGTTCCCGGGTTGTCCTGGATTCCCACACTGAAGTCGCTCCTGAATAGAAGGCCGAGCCCGTTTCCAGTATCCTGGTCATCTATGAGACAACCATATGCAAGAACACCGTCCACGCTCTTTCCCGGGTCATCCTCATATATCTTCTCTGCTCCGAAGCTGTATCCGAGGCCGAGACCTACCTGGCCGTACTCTGTGTAGAGTGAAAGGCCGGCAAACAGGGCTGAAGAGACGAAAGTGAGAACAATCAAGAGGACAAGCTTTTTCATGGAACAATTATGTTTATCCACAAAAGAGAACGTCAATAGAGGATTTTCAGCAATGGACTTGATTATTGGGATAAAGTTTGCTAATTTAGTTTCATACGGAGTGATGCCTGAGTGGCCCAAAGGAACGGTCTGCAAAACCGTACAGCCAGCGGTTCGAATCCGCTTCACTCCTCTACAGCAGCCCTTCAGATGAGGGGCTGTTCCTTTTTACATTGCAGCTGCGCAGATTACAAGCATTGCCAGCACTACAAGTGCCAGGAAGATACCAACGACGATTCTCGCTGCAGTCTGTCCTGCAGAGTGGTGCTCTGTGATCTGGGTCTCCGTGACCTCATTCCCATTCTCGTCCTTCCTGACCACGGTGGTCACCGATCTGTCCTTCTTGAATGCCAGGACGATTATGAAAACAACTATGAAGAAAACTATGAAGCCGATCATCCTTCGATACCCCCTCAAATTATTATATAGGACATGTTTCGGCGAGGAGCATGAAATTGCACTCAAAGGGGGCAATATCTGTCCATTATCGGCAGTTCTGGTTCTTAGG
>LVBC01000336.1 GCA_001604265.1 Spirochaetales bacterium Spiro_01 | reverse complement strand
ATCCCGGGATCGCCTTTTTCGACATCGAGTCAGGAAAGATCACCGGCACGCACAAGACCGTCAATCCCGAACTGCATATGAGAGATTCCGTCAGTGCCGGAGATTATACGGTCTTCTCTTACACTAAATATGAGAACAACAGCGATCTGTATCTTGAGATAATCGACAAGGACGGAGCATCTAAGACCCTCACGCTCAACGGCGCTGATGCCGAATGGAGTACCGGGGTTCCCATGATAGATACAGGGAACGGAAAAATTGCCGTACCTTACATCAAAACGTCTTCGTGGGGCACCATGGATTATTACAGCGTCGATCTGAAAACGGCTTCCGCCACTAACGCTGATGACGACCTTATGTGGTGCGGGGGCTACAATTCCTTGTATGCTGTATCTTCCGTGGACGGTCTTGGAAATACATCCTCTGACGAAGACGGTCTTTTTACGATCGACTTCGGCAGCAAAAAGACCACCCGCATCCTGGACTATGACAGATGCAATGTAAACCTCTATCTGATAAAGCAGCTTAAGCTCTGCAGCGCCGGCAACAACAGATATGTATTTGCCGGCAGGTACATGCTTGAAGATTATATGAGAACATCGATGCAAGTGAAGATGATCATTCTCGAGAAGGCTGATAAAGATCCGACCGAAGGCAAGACCGAGCTTAATTTCGCATGCTTTGAAACATTGGACTATACGACAGCCGAAGCCATCTACAGATTCAATCTGCGCAGTGATTCCTATCACATCTCTTATGATCCGGAATACTTCCTGTCTTATTGTAAAGACGCGAACGATACTTCTCCTGAAGGCGTTCTTAAGGCAAGGGCAGCATTGGCGGATAAGCTCAGGGTCGACATCTTATCTGGCGAGGGTCCGGATATCGTCATGAACGCAATGCCGTTTACCTCCATGATCGAATCCGGGCTCTATATGGACCTTTCCGGTGATATCTCCTATGACGGATATTTCGGAAATATCTTCGAAGCATGCAAGACCGGCGGCAAACTCTACAGCGTACCGCTGACATTCCATATTTCAGGTATCGTCACAGACAGAGCCAATGCCGGTGCGGATCAGAAGGGTTTCACCTTCGACGAATATAAGAAATTCGTAAAGGATATCTGCAACGGTGAAGATCCCTGGGCGATGGATAAGACTGATTATTTCCTTCAGAACTTCAGCTCGGATTCCAATGAATTCCTGAACGATGAGGGCGCTCCTGACTACGGTTCTCCCGCGTTCAGGGCACTTGCCGAATACGTGAACGAGAATGTGGATTACATTCCGGAACCCGAAGACGAAGAAACATTCAACAACGTTACGATCAGTGAAGATGTCCGCGCAATATACCAGGATTTTACCTCAACTTCCGTATACTTCGGATATGTAGATCACAAAGCCCACGATGCGGTCGTGCTGGGCCTGCCTTCTTACAACGCCGTCGGTCCTTCTGCCGACATCATCTATTCCGTCTCCGTGTCAGCAACATCCAAAAACAAAGAAGGGTGTCTCGAATTCATAAGACTCCTTCTGTCGGAAGAGACGGAACTCTCATATTCGAAGTCCGTTTTCAACATCCCGGTCAACTGTGCCGCTTTCGAAAAGTCCTCGAAAGCAGAAATGAAGCAGTACAACGAGGAAAGACAAAGATATATCGATCTCGGGTTCAGCAGACAGGACCTCGTTAATGTGAGCGCCGTCAGCGAAGCTGATGAGAGCTTGATCGCAAAGTTCGCGGACATTATCAGATCAGCGGACGTCTCCGCCAGATACGATCCGGCGGTCGAACTGATAATCAGAGAAGAGATGCCGGCATACTTCGCCGGACAAAAGTCTCTTGATGAAGTCATCAGGATAATGAGCGACAGGACAAAGACATATCTTTCTGAGAGAAAAGGGTGATAAACCCGCCAAAAGCCCTGCGGTCACTGCATCTCACACGCTTTTGCCATACCAACTCCTTAAAATAAACCTGATATTGTATAATAATTAGGCATATCACATGAGGGATGGTAGTCGGTTGTGAGACACGCTAAGAAGGCCGCAGCGCTGCTTCTGGCATTTACTTTTATGCTCGGGGCCGCCGGCTGTAAGAAAAAAGAGGATCCTGACGAGGACAAAAATGCCTGGTTTGATTCGAAGACCATCGAT
>LVBC01000012.1 GCA_001604265.1 Spirochaetales bacterium Spiro_01 | reverse complement strand
ATTCCCCCAGGCTTCGGTCTGGGGGAATTCATTTTCTCCACCCTTCTGCATTTATTTCCGTAGGTGTCAAATAAAGAGCCCTTTCTCCTATATTTAGTAAAAGCTAGACTTTTCCCAGCAGCAAGGATCTGGGCTGGACATGGCGATCGGGCACAGCGTTGAGCTGCTAACAATCTCCATCATGAGCGACGAGTCCAGGGAGAAAACAATAGCCTAATACTACAACATGATCCTGTCTGACTGGTCCGCGACCATCACCAAGATCATAGACCGCTGCTACGATTGAAAGAGGGATTACACTGAGATATGCAGGGGCTGCAAAAGATATTTTCGGGCTTTATGAAAATAGTATTCAGGGAAGATATAAAAATGGCCAGGTATCAGAACCTGGCCACTCATCGAAAGGAATCGATTCTTACTGAGGCTGCTTGCCGATATATGCAAGGATACCGCCATCGACGTAAAGAACGTGTCCATTTACGAAGTTGGAAGCTTCAGATGCAAGGAAGACTGCTGGCCCCTGAAGGTCCTCAGGAGTACCCCATCTTGCAGCTGGAGTCTTGGCAACGATGAACTGGTCGAATGGATGTCTGGATCCATCAGGCTGTCTCTCTCTCAGAGGTGCTGTCTGCGGAGTAGCGATGTAGCCAGGTCCAATACCGTTGCACTGGATGTTGTACATTCCGTACTCAGAACAGATGTTCCTGGTAAGCATCTTGAGGCCACCCTTTGCAGCTGCGTAGGCAGATACTGTCTCTCTTCCGAGCTCACTCATCATGGAACAGATGTTGATGATCTTTCCATGTCCCTGCTTGATCATCGATGGGATGACAGCCTTGGAGACGATGAATGGAGCGTTGAGGTCGACGTCGATTACCTGTCTGAACTGAGCAGCGGTCATCTCGATCATTGGGATTCTCTTGATGATACCTGCATTGTTCACGAGGATATCGATCTTGCCGAACTTCTCGAGAATCTTTGCTGTGGTCTCCTGGACCTGCTCTTCATTTGTAACGTCACATACATATCCAGTAGCATCGATGCCTGCTTCCTTGTAGGATGCAAGACCCTTGTCTACCAGCTCCTGCTTGATATCATTGAAAACGATCTTTGCACCTACTGCAGCATATGCCTTGGCAATGCCCATACCGATACCGTAGGATGCACCTGTAATCCAAGCGACCTTTCCTTCAAGGGAAAAATCCTTAATGTCCATATTAGATACCCTCCGTTAGAGTTTTTATGCCTATATCATAAAGCAATTACAGGAAATGATAAACTACAATTTTGAAATATTGTTTCATTTTTGCCCGTTCAATATCACAATTTCTGTACGATATCAGTGCTTTTTGTTTGAATACAAGAAGTTGAGAGAAAGGAAAAGGCCCCCTTTCGGAGGCCAGAAGAGGAGAAAAAAACATTATATGAACATCAGTATCCAAGCAGGCACATTGCGTCTGCGACCTTCTTGAAACCTGCGATGTTTGCGCCCTTTACATAGTTGATATATCCATCGTCCTCCGTTCCCTCCCTGACACAGGATGAGTGGATGGAGGCCATTATGTGCTTCAGCCTCTCGTCGACCTCCTCTGCTCTCCAGGAAAGGTGCTGGGCGTTCTGGCTCATCTCGAGACCGGAGACTGCCACGCCTCCAGCGTTTGCGGCCTTGCCCGGAGCGAATGGGATCCTGTGCTCGATATAGTAGTTGACTGCGTCTGCAGTGCAGCCCATATTCGAGGTCTCGATGACATACTTCACACCATTTCGTACCAGGGCCTTTGCATCCTCAAGTCCCATCTCATTCTGGATTGCACATGGGAATGCCATATCAACTGGTACCTCCCAAGGCTTCTTTCCCGGAACGAAGGTTGCTCCGAATCTCTGGGCATAAGGCTTTACAATATCGTTGTTGCTGGCTCTGAGCTGGAGCATGTAGGCCCACTTCTCCGGTGTTCCGATTCCCTTCTCGTCTATGATGTAGCCATCAGGTCCGGAGATCGTAACGACCTTTGCTCCGAGCTGTGTGGCCTTCACAGCAGCACCCCAGCAGACATTTCCAAAGCCGGAGAGTGCAACTCTCTTGCCCTCGAAGGAGTCTCCATGGGCCTCGAGCATGTTCTTTGCGAAGTACATGGTACCGTAGCCGGTAGCCTCAGGGCGGACAAGGGAACCGCCAAATGGTAGACCCTTTCCTGTAAGAACACCAGTATTCTCATCTCTTATTCGCTTGTACTGGCCATAGAGGAAGCCTATCTCGCGGGCCCCTACTCCGATATCGCCTGCAGGAACGTCGGTATCCGGACCGATGTACTTCTGGAGCTCGGTCATGAAGGAGCGGCAGAAGCGGAGGATCTCAGCATCGCTCTTGCCCTTTGGAGAGAAGTCGGAGCCACCCTTTCCTCCTCCCATCGGGAGTGTCGTCAGGCTGTTCTTGAAGGTCTGCTCGAAGCCGAGGAACTTCAAAGTTCCGAGAGTGACCGAGCGGTGGAATCTGAGACCGCCCTTGTATGGACCTATTGCGTTGTTGAACTGTACACGGTAGCCGCGGTTGACCTGGATTTCACCATGGTCATCCTCCCACTCGACCTTGAAGGAAATGACCCTGTCCGGTTCGGTGATGCGTTCAAGTATCTTGTTCTTGAGATAGATCGGATTGCTGTTTACTACATCGATTACACTTTCTACGACCTCTCTGACTGCCTGTATGAACTCCGGCTGTGCAGGATTCTTCTTTTCGAGCTCTGCCATGAAACTGTTGATTTCGTACATAACTTATCTCCTTATATAAATGGTATTTATCTATAATTCCATTTGTCAACAAAATATTTAGCTAATAATAA
>LVBC01000335.1 GCA_001604265.1 Spirochaetales bacterium Spiro_01 | reverse complement strand
CCTCAGATCCTCCATCATGGCATTATCGAAGAAATATTCCTCATTCGGCACGACAGCCGTAACAAGTGCGGTGCCCTCAGGCTTCTCAATAACTACGGTACATGCCTCGACAACGCCTTCCGTCATCTGGACAGCCTCATCCACCTTGCCGGGATAAACGGGATAGCTGTTGATCCTTGCCTCACGCCTTGCGTTTGCAACGATGTAGAACATCTTATTTCCGTCCTGCTTTCCGATATTTCCCGTGAAATACCATATCCTTCCGTCCGGAAGCTTCCTGTATTTTCCTGTGCCGGCCCGGCTGTCATCCGGACCTGTATATCTATTGACCGGTGAATATACGATGATCTCTCCTTCGGCACCTTCAGGTACGTCAAGGCCGGTAGAAGCGTCGGCCACCCGCATGAGGACACCGGGCAGAGGGAATCCCAGGAGTCTGTCACTTTGCAGATCTGACGGACCGTATGCATATGTCAGAAGCTCATCGCAGCCCGTGACCGAACATACCGAGAGCTTCTTTCCCGAAGACTGGGCGATCTCAAATAGCATCGCTTTCTGGCTGCTCGTGAGAAGCCCTCCTCCCACGATTATCCTGTCGACGCTCTTCAAGATATCGGAACGTCCTCCGACCTTATTGATCGATGCAATTGAACTGCTGTAACCGATAAGCACGTCAGGTTTATAACGTCTTATGGCAAAGAAGATCTTGTCCGGATCGTACCATGTGAAGGTCAGGACAGTCTGTCCGCACGACAGGATGTTATGTATCCCTACGGTAAATCCGAAGACAAAGCAGCTCTCGTTAAGACACAGCATCCTCGCGGGCTTGCCGGTCAGGTCTTCATTTGCCTTTAAGACCATTTCCGTAAGATTTGCCGATATGTTCATGTTCCTTGCAGTTAATTCGGTTGCACGGCATTCCGCAGGAATGCTCGGGAACAGATACAGGACAGGTCTGTTATTGTCTCTGTCGTGTTTGAGATTCTCCGGATCGGACATGTTATCCGCAAGAGCAACAGCGTCCTTCCAATATACGAGCTTTATGCCTTCCGGAACATTCCTGGGCTTCGGCGTGTCATAGCTTCCCAAAGGATAAAAGCGGACAGTAAACTTATAGATACTGCTCGTCATCTCCGAGTATTTGGCGATGACCACCGTCTTGATGCCTGTCTCCTTCAGGATATTTGAATAGTTGAGATACTGGTTGCAGCTCATAACGCAGTACTTCGCTCCGACGCAGTTTGCATATCCGGCGAAATATTCCGTCGAAAGATTCGGAACGCAGAGCGCCGCAGAAGCACCGATCTTATCAAGCGCATAAACACTGATGATATTCAGGGTGTTGTTGCCCATGGCGAACATTACGACGTCGCCCTTTCCGACGCCCAGGTTCTTCCATGCGGAGGCTGCCTCGTCGATCTTCTCGAGCAGTGAAGAATAAGTGATCTTAGTCGCACCGTATTCGATCGCTGTCCGGTCAGGATACCTGGTACATGACCTCTTTATTCGCATGTAAAGTGTCTCATCCGTTTCCGTAACCGGATTTGCATAATTCTCAGGATAAAAGACACTCCATTGGCTTTCCAAATCTGTTCTCCGTTTTTTTGAATCAGCTTTGCGTAAATAAACACCCGAATGCGTTTATTATACACTGTCACGCGCACAT
>LVBC01000334.1 GCA_001604265.1 Spirochaetales bacterium Spiro_01 | reverse complement strand
CAGAAGGGAGCTTCCTCCACCTTGCCATTAAAGCTCGTGCGGCCGAAATCCTTATCCTCCCCGGCATCCACATAGCTGTTGAAGGTTTCCACAGTGGCTTTGAGCGTTTCTGCGTCCAGTCCCATGGCTGCAGCGGCTTCTTCCAACGTATCCGCCACCACAAACCAACCGCCGCGGGAGATCATCGTGTCCGTAAAGCCTTCCTGTGCCTCATTCAGTCCGTTGACCATCTTCGCGTCACCGATGAAATAGACAAGTCCGTCCGGCTGATTCACATAATCTGTACCGGCAGTACCCATACCCGCATTCTTTGTATCGTCGCCGAAGCGGACGGCGTCCCTGTTCACAATCAGCTGGGCATTGCTGTTAATCTTGCCGAACTCACCCAGGGAGCTTCCTTCATGATAGCCTTCCATTACAGTAATGATAAAGCTCATATCCCGCAACTTCGCATCCAGTGGCTCTGTCATGGTAATGCCGTCACCTACATTGGTCTTGGGGCTCGTACTGGCATTATTGGTTCCAAGACCTGTTCCGACCTTCTGGTATTCCGCAACCATGGAAGCATTGGACTGGAAACCTCCGGTAGCGATGACCACACCGCCCCTGGCATAATAGCGATGCGTATTTCCCTGTGCATCCTGTGCGATCACGCCGGTCACTCTTCCATCTTCCACAATCAGTTCGGTCCCGCGCATATTCAGTACGATACGGGCACCATTATCCTCCGCTGTTTTCTGCAGCACAGTGATCAGGGCTGCCGCTCCGCCTACAGGTGTTCCGCCATGAGCATTGTACATCTTCTGCTGGATTTCCATGCCGTTAGCGACCAGCCAGTCATTGAGGTCCTTCGTTCCGCGGAAGGCGGCGTCCAACAGGGCAAAATCATTGGTTGCTTCATTTCCTTCCAGATCCTTGCCGGAACCTTTCAGGTAATGATCAATCAGTGCCATTTCCACGCTGTCAAAGCGGCCGGTCTGATCGCTTTCCAGGTATTCTTTAATCTGTCCCTGCAGGATAATCAGTGTGTCCGCCCATTCGCCATATTCCTCAGGATTATAATCCAGATACTTTTGCAGGGATTCATCATTACGGTCCATCGATGCATTGATGGCATCATCAAAAACCAGAAGATGTCCGCCGGAACGTACCGTTGCACCGCCCACCATGCCGTTTGCTTCAAGGACGATAACGGAAGCACCGCTTTGTGATGCACCGGCTGCGGCTGCAAGGCCTGCTCCGCCGGCACCGATAACGATCACATCCGCAGTAGCTTCAGCGGGTTCTTCTTCCACTGTTGATTCAACCTGTGCGTTCTTCAAAGCTTCTACATCCAGTCCGGCTTTTTCAGCGGCCATTTCAAGTGCCGCAACCATTGCGTCCCGAGTTACCGTAGCACCGCTGAAAGCATCCACAGCCAGGGACTGGTTTTCCACCACAAAGGCCGGGATCTCTGCAAGCGGAGCATCCGCGATACCGGCAGTCTCTGACTGTTCTGTTACCGCCACATCAGTAATCTTCCCGTCCACTACTGTGATTTCCACAACCACATTGCCGTTTTTACCTTCCGCCTCACCGGAAAATGTATCGGCAACAGCAGGGAAAATACATACCAGCATCAGTGTCAATGCCAGCAGGATCCCAAGCAGTTTTTTCATAATGATTTCCTCCTTTTGCCTCGCGGCTGTCTTTTTCTGGCTATAACATATCAATCAAACCCAGTAAAATCAACAGGCTGCGGATAACTGGGCGAGTTAGGGCGATAACTGGCCATTCCGTGATATCCAAAGACCGGAATCAATGGTATAATCGTTACAGGAATATTAAGGAAGGTGATTGTTTGTTCCGCACGGCCATCTGTGACGATATGCCGGAAATCCGACAGGAACTGCAGCAGTATTTTCAAAAATTTGCCAAAGACTCCGGA
>LVBC01000333.1 GCA_001604265.1 Spirochaetales bacterium Spiro_01 | reverse complement strand
AGGGGCGGTAGAACGAAATGTGAAATTGTATGGTACTGTGAATCCATGCGCAACGTGCTGAAAGTCGCGTAGTTGCGAGTATTTGGAGCGGGGAAACGCCTCAAAACGAAATGTTGAAAAAGTTTACATTGGTTTACATTTGCTTTACATCGAGGGCTGGTTTTGATCATCAAAGTAGCCGATAGGTTTACATCGGGGCTGAGAAGGGTTGATTTTTGGTTCGGGCGGCGAGTTTTCGACCGCTTTTTTTGTGTCCGGGCGGCTGGGTTGCTGGTACTGGCGTCACTTTGTCTTTAGCCCTTTGATGGCCTTTTTCCTGAGGCCGCGAAAATGTACGTGGGCGCGTTCTAGGCGCATTTTTGACCGTCAGCGGGCTGCTTTACTATGTCGGCCTGCGAGCTTGTTTTTGGGCCGTTTTTGGCCCTTTCAAGCACTCTTTCACACGCGGACAAAGCAAGCAGATGCCAAGCCCATTCGGAAGCTCGAAAGAGGCTCTTATCTAAGGCCGGTCAAAGGGTATTCAAAGTGATTTCAACAGATGATACAGGGATGCTGTGATAATTAAAAACAGAGATGGTTGGACACTTGCTTGGACAGATGGATGGACAAACCACTACCCAAATACACCCGATTCGCCCCCCCCGACGGGCCTAAAAACGGCAAAATATGCGGGTTTTTTGTGGATTCGATACCCCCGTTTACACTGTCTTAGGTGTCGGAAGTGTTTGATTATTGGAGGTTTAGGGCTATATTCGCAATGAGTTTAGGATTACTCATAGGATTTTAGGTTTTATTGAACACACCTCCGCCCCGCTGGGAAGCCATTAAGCAGTCGGCAACCTGGCGGGGTTTTTCATACCCTCGGGTCAAAAAATCTTCTTGGCGCAGCCGAGGACCTGGTATAGGGCAACGACTGATGCGATCGGAATGTCCTGGGGGTCGTAGTCAGGATTCTCCGGTACCAGGCGGATCCATCCCTCGCGGTCAGACTTGCGGATCCGCTTGACGGTGCGGTATTGCTCGGTGACCAGGGCGTACACTTCTCCATATAGTATATTGGTCTGCCAGTCCTCGATTTGCCTGATAGCGATCACATCGCCCGGGTCGATAAGCGGCGACATACTCTTCCCGGAGATATCGACCCACGCTTGGGCACCGCGGATGTGCGGGAAGCTGATGAATCCGTCCGGGACAGAGGTCTGGTCGTTGACGACCAGGTCGAAGCCGGCGAGGAAGTCCACGGCGTAGTATGGCACGCCTCCGGTTGAATAGTCTTTGACCGCCATTTGACGGTTTCCTCTCAATGGCTCTCCTTCCCCAAAAATAATCCAATCTAGAGAATACTTGGGGTAATCATCTAAGAAACCTGTTACCCAACCGTATGTGATTTTTTTATCGGCACGTTTGATAGCATTATTAAATGTACCTCTAATAATGTGATGGTTTTTCTCATATTGCTCAATAGACACCCCCTCCATATCCAGTAGCTGAAGCATCCTCTCGTAAATTCCGGGTTTCATCGAAGAGAAATCCCCTTTATTATCGGAAAAATAAACCTGAGAAGCAGAAGTACCAGAGTCTTTATTAAACATTTCCCCCTCGCCAGATAGTAACCAAGTGGGATTGATGTCTTGATATTTTTTCAATATCTTATTAACGGTCTTTTTCCCTAAATCTGATTTCCCACTCCGCGCCTTACTTAAAAGTCCAACAGATAGTTCACACTCTGCTGTAATTCGATTATCGTTTTTTCCAGTAGTGCTCATCCACTGGTCCAGGCGGTCAATTATTCTCTCCATGGTTTGAAAAAAATTCAATAATTTGTTTGATATTGATATTTTTTCAATATCTTTGCGGTGTGGTTAACGGATTAACCCCGCATCAAAGTTAGAAAAAAGGAAACAAGCAGACAAATGGAAGCACACATTTCCGAAAGGCAGGTAATCGATGAATACACTCTTTCCTCTGCTGATGGAAAGAACCTCACAGTATTTACCCACCGCTTTGACGGACTGGCCGACAAACTTATAGAAGTATTGAGAAAGAAATGAGACAGATTATCACCCGCATCGGCGAAGGGAAGACGCTGGCCAAGATGTTCGGCGTATGCCAGAAGACTGTGATTGAGGCGTTAAAGTTCCGCTCGGACTCCGAGCTGGCGCGGCGGATCCGCCGGACGGCCAT
>LVBC01000011.1 GCA_001604265.1 Spirochaetales bacterium Spiro_01 | reverse complement strand
CCACCAAGTTGTTGCCCATGCAGGGCAAACATGGGACAGGAAAGGCAGCACCTTTCCTGTTCTTTTTTCTACTTTTCGAAGACTCGCTTTATGCTCTGGTAATGGAGGAAGATTCCCTGTCTGTCCAGCTCCTCTATCTCATTGGCAGTCGCGAACTTCCCTCCCAGAGTCTCATCGCTCTGGAGCACAAGGTCCTCTTCGCGGACATCCATGTCGAAGCGATATATGTCGACGATGTAGTTCTGGCCTGGATTCTCTCTGTGGTAGCAGAACTGGTAGCCGCCCTCTGCATTCGAGACATCGAGACCAGTCTCCTCGAAGACCTCGCGGCAGACAGCCTCAAAGCTCGTCTCTCCGGCCTTCACTCCACCACCCGGGACCTCCCACCAGCCGGCTGCCCAGGATTTGGTCATCACCCGCTGTGTGATCAGAAAGCGTCCATCGGGTCTTCTGATGACACCGAGCACGGTTAGGTAGTAGTCGCCATCGGCCATCGTCCAGTCGTTCCTCTTCATCGTGCGACCGGTGAGGTTCTTTTCATGGTCATATATATCCCAGAATTCTTTCTTTTCGCTCATGGTTATGGATTATAAGGAGAAAGGGAGCATTTGGAAACAGCAAAGGCAAAAGAAGTATGTTTCTCTAGACAGAATCATACATATTGACTATCATCACAATATCTATCTGGAGGAGAAATGATTGAAGGAATCTTCGTAGAGGGACTTATCTTCTCTATAATGACACTCGGCATCCTGATAAGCTACAGGATACTCGACCTTGCGGACCTCACCTGTGACGGTTCCGTCGCAGCAGGAGCAGCCACAGCTGCAATGTGCATACTCTCCGGCTGGGGCATCGTGCTCTCGATGGCAACAAGCTTCCTTGTGGGAGTTCTCTGTGGACTCTGCACTGCGGCAATCCACAACAAGCTCAGGATTCCCGGCCTGCTTGCAGGTATCCTGACAATGACGATGCTCTACTCTGTGAATCTCAGGATCCTTGGGAACAAGGCGAATGTACCACTTGTGAAGGTCACGACGCTCTACAGACTCTTCCCAAGGTTCTTCCCCTTCCTTCCCTCCGAGTTCTCGTCTTTACTGGGAACTCTGATCTTCGTGCTTGTGATCATGCTTGTCATGGTCGCCTTCTTCCACACGGATCTCGGCACGAGTCTCGGTGCGCTTGGCTCGAATGAACAGGTCATCATCTCGCTTGGAATGAATCCTTCGACACTGAAGTACATCGGACTTGGTCTTTCGAATGGCCTCATTGCACTTTCGGGTGCACTGCTTGCGCAGTACCAGGGCTTTGCGGATGCCAACCTCGGCACCGGCATGGCCGTCCAGGGGCTTGCTGCCATAATGCTCGGAGAGTTCCTCTTCAAGACGAACAGGATCGAATTCATCACACTGAGAGTCATTCTCGGTTCGATCGCATACAAGGCACTCATGTTCCTCGGAAGAAAGTACGGTCACATAGTTGGAATCACACCGAACGACTTCAAGCTCCTTACCGGTCTTCTGGTCATCATCTCGCTGCTCGTCGCATACTCCAGAGTGCATGCAGCAGAGGATGCAGCGAAGAAGAAGGCGCTTTTGAGAATCCAGGAGGCACAGAATGCTTGACATACAGCACCTGACGAAGGTCTTCGAGCCGGGGACCGTCAATGAGAAGCTTGCACTCGAGAATATCGACCTCCATGTGAACAGGGGGGATGTCATCTGCATGATCGGCTCCAACGGCTCCGGAAAGTCCACTCTCTTCAATGCGATCTCGGGAACCTTCCCCATAACAGCAGGAAGGATACTCCTCGATGGAAAGGACATCACTAGAATGCCCGAGTACAGACGCTCCTTCGACATCGGAAGGATATTCCAGGACCCGACAAAGGGCACAAGCGGCAGCATGTCGATCCAGGACAACATGATGCTCTCGATGAGCAAGGGCATGAAGGGACTGAAATACTCGATGAACAGGAAGAACCAGGAGCTCTTCAGAGAGCTGATCAGGCCGATCGGGCTTGAGGACAGGCTCCAGGACAACGTCGGTCTTCTCTCTGGTGGTCAGAGACAGGCACTCACTCTCATCATGGTCTGCATGTCGCATCCGAAGCTCCTGCTGCTTGACGAGCACACAGCTGCACTCGATCCGAAGAATGCACGAATCGTCATGGAGCTCACAGAGAAGTACATCGAGAAGGAGAAGCTTACCTGCATGATGGTAACGCACAACATGCAGTTTGCACTGGAGTTCGGAAACCGCCTTGTGATGATGGATGGTGGCCACATAATCCTCGACGTCTCCGGCGATGAGAAGAGAAGGCTCTCCGTCAAGGACCTTGTCGACGAATTCAAGAAGAAGAGAGGTTCAGGCTACACACCGGACAATGGCCTACTTACATAAGTTCAATTCCACACTGCACCTGATGGACAAGGATGCCAGGCATCTCTTCTCTGTCGGTGCAATGGCAACGATAATCTTTCCTCTGATAGTAGAGTCTGCGCTGAATATCATGATCGGCATGATCGACACGATGATGGTCGCAGGCTGGTCGGAGAGCGCCGTTTCCGGCGTCTCCTCAGTCGACCTTCTGTCGATTCTCTTCATAAATCTCTTCTCTGCTTTTGCAACCGGAGGAAGTGTCATCGTCTCACAGTATCTGGGAAGAGAGGATGGAAGGAACAGCACAAGAGCTGCAAGGAACCTCATATACATAACAGTCGGAACGAGCCTTGCCGTCGTAGTGCTTCTCTTTCTGACAAGGAGTGCGATAATCTCATCGCTCCTCAAGAGGGCCGATGATGAGGTCCAGAGGGATGCACTTCTCTACTTCTTTCCGATAATCCTCTCGTTTCCTTCCCTTGCACTCTTCAACGCCTGCTCTGCAATAGCCAGAAGCACTGCAAGGACAAAGAGGAACATGGCAGTCTCGCTTGTCATGAATCTGATGAACCTTGCCGGCAACTACACACTCATATACCTTCTTGGACTGGGTGCACTCGGCGCAGGCATCTCGACTCTCATTTCGAGGACAGTCGGTGCGCTGATTCTCTTTGCACTCCTCTTCAGAAGGTCCGAAGTGATATGCATCAGGGGCTTTTTCCACATTGATGTGGATTTCGATCTCTCGAGGAAGATGATGAGGCTGGGTGTTCCGCAGGCACTGGATTCTGGGCTTTTTACACTTGGAAAGCTGCTGATACAGTCCCACATCGCGGCCCTTGGGACGAGCGCACTTGCAGTCCAGGCAGTCGTCAGCAACTTCAATGGCTATGCGAATATAGCAGGAATGTCCTGCGCACTTGCTGCAGTCACGCTTGTAGGTCGCTCTGCCGGAGCCGGCAGACTCGATGAGGAGAGGTACTACACCAGATGGATGATCTTTGCATCAATTGTCCTCACAGCCCTTACCTGCCTTCCACTCTTCATCTTCACTCCCCAGTTCGTCTCACTTTACGGGCTTTCTGCCGAGAGTGCCCAGATGGCAATCCCTCTCTGCCGCCTCATACTCTTCATGTGCTCGACGCTCTGGCCCTTCTCCTTCATAATTCCATATGCTCTCAGATCGACCGGGGATGCGACCTTCACGATGAGCGTCTCAATCATCTCGATGTGGCTTTTCAGAGTGATCCTGGCCATCTTCCTCATCAGGCATCTGGGCTTCGGTGTCGAGGCTGCATGGTATGGAATGTATACGGACTGGGCCGTCAGGAGCCTTGTCTACGGTATCAGATACCACGGAAGAAGGTGGCAGCAGAGAAAGGTCATATAGGTTTCGGTATTCTGAAAGGGAGAGTGTGTATAACTATTCTCCTTTAAGTAGTATCATCTACCAGAGTCTATAGAGGTATTGTGTGATAGCAGCAAAGAGAGAGATGACAGGCGACATGTTCTCGGCAAGGTACATTCTGGGCCTTGTCATTCCACTTCTGGTGGAGCAGATACTCAACCTGTCGATCGGCATGGCGGATACGATGATGATCGCATCCTGCGGCGAGGAGGCCGTAGGTGGCGCAAGTCTCGTCAACTCCCTTGCCATGCTTGTCTTCTTCCTCTTCCAGGCCTTTGCGACTGGAGGTGCTGTCATTGCAAGCCAGTACCTTGGGCGCCGTGATATCGCGAATGCCTCCAGAAGCGCAAAGCAGCTTGTCTACATCACTGTGATCTGCTCATCGCTCTTCATGTTCCTGGGCCTGGCGCTGAACAGGACTCTGATAGTCACCATCTTCGGTTCCCTTGAAGAACCTGTTCTCTTCAGCGCCACCTCCTATGCCTTCTTCATCTTCATCTCCTTTCCCTTCATGGCGCTTACGAACAGCTGCAATGCACTCTTCAGGAGCATGGGAAAGAGCAGGATCACGATGATAATATCCCTTGTCTCGAATATCCTGAATGTGATCGGAAATGCGATTCTTATCTACATCTTCAAGCTGGGTGCTGCGGGCGCAGGAATCGCAACGATGCTCTCGAGGATCGTATCTGCAATCATCCTGCTTGCAGTTCTCTCCAGAAAGGACCTCACTATACACATAGAGAGACTGTTTGCATTCGAGTGGGATTCTGGAATGATAAAGAAGATACTTGCTGTAGGTATCCCGACAGGCTTCGAGAATGGAATCTTCCACATCGGAAAGATATCAGTGCAGTCGCTCATCGCATCCTTCGGGACCGCGAGCATTGCAGCAAATGCCGCGATGGACAGCATAACATCCTTTGCAAATATTCCTGCTTCCGTAATTGGACTTGCCAGCATAACGATAATAGGACAGTGCTGTGGAGCCGGTCGCTTCGACCAGGCGAGAAGATATGCCAGGAGACTGCTCTCATCTGCATACCTTTCTGTTCTGGTCTGGGGTGGAATCCTGTATCTGCTTTCAGGAAGACTGCTTGAGTTCTACAGCCTCTCGGCCGAGACGAATGCTATAGCGATAAGATGCATCCACATGGTAATCATCCAGATAATCCTCTTCTGGCCCGCATCCTTCGTGCTTCCCCAGTTCCTGAGGGCTGCAGGCGATGTGAAGTTCACGATGGTGGTCGCTATCTTCTCGATGTGGACCTTCAGAGTTGTCTTTGCACATATTCTGGGCCGATACCTTGCAATGGGCCTGTACGGCGTGCTCTGGGCCATGTGCCTGGACTGGTACTTCAGGATAGTACTCTTCGTCCTGCGCTGGAAGGGCGGCAGATGGACGACGATGCACGTCATCTAGATTGCATCAAAGGGATGAGAGGTAATCCAGTACGACCCTGGCCGAATTGTCGGCTGCCCTTCTCTCGAACTCCGAGTAGTTCTCCGGAGCCGAGCCATCTGCAAGATCGCTTACAGCTCTGAGCACGACGAACGGGACCTTGTTGAAGTAGCAGACCTCTGCAATTGCACACCCCTCCATCTCGGCAACGAGTGCGCCAAAGGTGCTTCCAATATCCTTCTTCTTTTCACTTGTACAGATGAACTGGTCTCCTGTTGCTATGATTCCTCTGACAGCACTGCCTTCGCCTGCGACCTTCACAGCACTCGAATAGAGCCTGTCGGCCTCGACTCTGTCTGCTTCGAAGAAGGTCGGTCTCTTCCTATCCCCTCCGATGCAGCAGTAGCCACGCGGATAGCCGAAGCCTGTTACATCGAAGTCGTGCTGTACAAGGGCTGTGGAGACTACCAGGTCACCAATGTGAAGGCCTTCGCCCACTCCACCAGCGATTCCAGTGTTGATGATGAGGTCGGGTCCATAGAGGTCCGTCATCAGCTGGGCACCCCTGCTTGCTGCGACCTTTCCGATTCCGCACCTCATCACGATGACCCTGACTCTGCCTATCTGGCCGATGAAGAAGGCAACACCTCTGTGCTCCTCCCTCTCCAGCTTATCTATGTTCTTCCTGAGATGCTCGATCTCGACATCCATTGCACCGATGATTCCGACACTCTTCATCCGATTCTCCTTGAAGAAAGAGGATGCATCGCTGCATCCTCCACGCTTTCAGTTCTCATTAGCTGGCGAAGAAGCCTTCCAGAGCTTCTCGAGGGAGTAGAACTCCCTCAGGTCCGGGCTCATCAGGTGGATTACGATATCTCCACAGTCGATGAGCTCCCAGCCATCCTCTCCAGGTGTCTTGTGTCGGTTGTTGACAGTCAGTCCGAGCTCGATGATCTTGTCCCAGATCTGATGTACTACGCCCCTGAGGTGTCCGACACTAGTGACTGTACCGATCACGAAGCAGTCGGTCCAGGAGCAGTCTGCCAGATCCATCACCTCGACATCCTTGCAGTTGTGCTCTTCAAGGAAGGCTTTCAGAGCATTTGCCTTATCTTCTATTTCCTTTCTCATACGTTCCTCAAAATGGTCTCGATCCAGAGATCGAGGAAGGCCTTCTGTCTGTCCCATGGAGCAGTCTTGGACAGCACGCGATCAAGATCGTACTCATATACACGGGTATTTCTCCTGATCTCCTTTGCGAGTCTTCCATCCTCGAATGAGGACGAAAGCGAATTCATAGTATCAATGAAGCCTGTTTTTCTCAAGTCCTTGCGGAAGAAAGCGTAGGCGTGGATCGAATCCTTCGACCCAGTCTCCCTTCTGAGTATCTCGAGAAGCTGGCTTCTCCTCTCATAGTTCTCATTCGAGATGCTTGCATAGCTTCTTGCCTTCTGCGAGAAGAGAGACTCGAAGCACCTCTGACCTTCGAGCCCTGTATACTCCGAGTAGGAGCTGATGACCCAGGAGGGGACGTGCACCATGACAACTGTGTTCCCCTTTACAAGATATGCGACACTCTCGCTCTCGCTCTCAAGATAGTAGGCCCTGCGATCGGAGGAGCAGGATATGAAGAGAAGAGGGACGAGAACAAGAAGTATGAGAAGACGCCTCAAAATCTTCCCCCCTTCTCGAGGAACTCAAGCAGTTCTGTCGAGACTCCTGCCATCCTCTCTCCCAGGCTGTTCCTGTACTCTCTTTCCCTGTAGAGGATATCGAGCACCATCTCTTCAAGAGTGCTGTGGGAGAGTATCCTCCTTCTGTCGGCATCATCCAGGTGCTTTCTTCCTTTCTCTGCATAGTCTGCAATGTAGACGCAGGCTCCCAGCTTCCCCATGTGGATCGAACCGAGCGTATGGTGCCTCATTGCCAGATAGTATTCGTTGCCGAAGGTGGGATAGAGCTCTCTGAAGGCAAGTCCTGCAGCAGCGCCGTGAAGCAGCATCGGCTTCTCTCTCTCCTCCGGGACGATGTCATCAAGACCGGAGCAGACTGAAAGCAGTGCTTCATCGTCCATATAGCGGCAGTAGTCGTGGAAGATTCCGGCAATCCGTCCCATTTCCGGGTCCGAAAGGAATCTTCCGGAGAGATAGGAGGCCATCTCCGCAACTCCTTCGCTGTGGATGAACCTCGACTCCTTCATATTGTTTCTGACTCTGCTTCTTATCTCTTCGTAAAGGGACATACTCTCACCTGTATAGCCCATGCTTTTGAATGTACTCTCTGACACCATCTGTCAGATTGGAAAGATCTCCAGACCTCACTGAGGTGCTGGAGGCCTTCAGAATGGGAGCTTCTATCATCCTGATATCCGCATCGATACCTTCAACTGTTCTCCCGCCCTCGCGCGAAAAGCAGACGAAGGTGAGCAGCTTTTTCAGCTCGTCGTATCTGTACCAGTGATCGAGAGAGGAGAGCAGGTCGTCTCCCATGAGAAAGCCGAGCCTTCCTTCTATCGGATACTCTCTGTAGATGTCGCAGACAGTATCGTATGTGTAGCTTACACCCTTTCTTTCGAGCTCCATTGTCGAGATGATGATCTCGAGAGGGAATTCTGGATGAAGCGCTCTGAATTCATCGATCGCGATCTCGAGCATCCTGACCCTATCCTCTCCTGAGACTGGCCTTGACTCCTGCTTGAAGTTGCTGAGCCTGGCGACCATCAGGATGACACGCTCGTAGTCGGTATGCTCTCCTGCCATCTCAAGAAGGTGCAGGTGTCCCCTGTGGACGGGATCGAAGGTCCCTCCATATAGAAGTGTGCGCTTAGAACTCCTCTCTGTAGTAGGCATCCCTGTCCACCTTTGTTGTGAAGCCGCCATTCTCTTCCCTGTCCCTCTTCATTCCATCGTCTCCGACGAGGTCGAAGAAGGCCCTCTTCACATCCTCGAGGTACTCATCGATGTATATGGACAGTGGAAGCACCTTCACATCGCCAAAGCTCTTCTGGAGCTCCTCGTAGCGCTCCTCTGCCCCCTCTTCATCCATCTTGGTCGCTATTATGACCTGAGGCTTCTCGAGAAGGGATGGTGCGTAGCTGTGAAGCTCCTCTGTAAGTATCCTGTACGAGTCGAGGTAGTTGTCGTCCGTAAGGTCTATGAGGAAGGCAAGGCCCTTTGTGCGCGAGATGTGCCTGAGAAACTTGAAGCCCATGCCAAGTCCCTGGCTTGCACCCTCTATGATTCCTGGAATATCGGCAAGGATGATGTCCCTGTCGTAGTACCTCATCGCACCGAGCTGTGGGATCTTCGTGGTGAAGGGATAGCCTGCTACCTTGCTTCTTGCATTCGTCAGCAGATTGAGAAGGGAGCTCTTTCCGGCATTCGGAAAGCCCACGAATCCGATATCCGCAATGACGAGCAGCTCGACTCCGATCCTCATCTCCTGTCCGGGTTCACCAGTCTGTGCGAACTTCGGGGCCTGTCTCGTTGCAGTTCTAAAGTGCCAGTTTCCCTGGCCTCCCCTGCCGCCCTTAAGGAAGACGAATCTCGTCTCTCCGGTAAGGTCCTTCAGTATTTCACCGGAATCGGGGTCCTTGAGGATCGTCCCAGGAGGTACTGGAATCTCGATATCCCTGCCATCGCGGCCAAAGCATCTATCCCCCTGCCCATTCCTGCCATTCTCTGCACGGTAGGAGCGGACCATCTTCAAGTGCCCAAGTGTCCTGAGGTTCTCCTTCACGACGAAGACGACATCGCCACCGCGTCCACCGTCGCCGCCATCCGGTCCCCCCTTCGGAACAAATTTCTCTCTGTGGAAGGAAACACAACCATTGCCTCCGTTTCCGGAGGCAATGTCGATATATGTTTCGTCTGAAAAGCCGAACATGATATTAAGGATTAACCCTCTACGATATTTGCGAACTTGCGGTTGTTCCTCTCAGTGTAGGAAACAGTACCGGCAACCTTTGCAAAGAGAGTGTAGTCGGAGCCACAGCCGACATTCTCGCCAGCATGGATCTTTGTTCCTCTCTGCCTTACGAGAATCTCACCAGCCTTGACAAGCTGACCACCGAATCTCTTTACACCATATCTCTGTGCGTTCGAGTCGCGTCCGTTGCGGGAAGAACCGCCGCCTTTCTTATGTGCCATATCGCTTCCTCCTTAGCCTTCGATCTTGTTGACAGTGATGAGAGTATACTTTTCTCTGTGTCCCTGGGTCCTTCTGTAACCCTTTCTTCTGTGGAACTTGTATACCTTGACCTTCTCGCCCTTGATTTCCTCACCAACGGTAGCTGTAACCTTGGCGCCCTCGACATATGGGGTACCGAACTTTACATTGTCACCATCGATAACAGCGAGAACCTTTTCGATTTCCAGGGAAGAACCAACTTCCTGGTTGAGTCTGTCGACCTGCAGCTGAGCGCCTTCTTCAGCCTTATACTGCCTGCCGAGAATTTCAACGAGTGCGTACATGCATTTATCCTCTGTTATTGATTTTTCTTTCCTGACTCTAATCTCAGAAAAAAATGTTTTCAATCGCATTGGATAAAAAGTTTCCGAAGGTGGCGAAAAAAAACGCTTGTCTACCTAACGGTCGTTAGATTATCATGGATGCATGACAAGAGACGAGATACTTGAGAAGGCACTGGACATCGTAAGGGACGAGGGTTACGACATGCTGACGATATCAACGCTCGCAGAGAGTCTTGGTGTGAAGAAGGCCTCCCTCTACTACTACTTCAGCAGCAAGGATGAGATGATAGCTGCACTCTACGAGAGCTTTTCTGCAAGACTGCTGCACATGGGCTTCAGGATGGACTTCTCGAAAAGCGCCATCGAGATACTCACAGAGACCTTCGAGCACTGGAAGGGAATCTTCATCTCGAAGTCGCTTTCAAGTGGGCTTTCGCTCATCGAGCAGAGAAAGGAGATAGACGAGAGGGCCTATGAGATCAGCAACTCGCTCGAGCTGATGTTCAGATCCCAGAGCGATGCTGTAATGGAGAACCTCGTATCAAGGGGACACTTCAGGAACGTCGACCCGAAGATAGTGGCAGAGCTCTTCGCTTCTGCGGCCATCGTGAGGCTCAGAAGCGAGAGAAGCGAGGAGGATGACAGGAGATTCCTCAATTCCTTCGCAGAGCTCTTTCTTTCTACATGAAGAGGCAGACAAGCGGAAGCGTGAAGACAGAGAGTGCTGTCGTGAGTATCACAAGAGCGGCCGTATAGGTGGAATCGGAGCCATTCGACTCGGCGATCAGGGAGACGGTCACCATCATAGGAAGTGCACACATCAGGCCTATGAAGAAGGCAACCTCCCTGCCTACGAATGGCACATTGAAAAGCAGCCTTTCGAGCAGGACCGGAAGAATGCACATCTTCACGCAGACAAGCAGGATGAACTCCTTTCTGAAAAGACCGTGCTTCAGATCGACGAAGCAGAGTATTCCTCCGATGTATATCATGGCAAGAGGAGATGCGCAGGCACCCACCTTCGAGATCGCACCGATAAGGTCCTTTGGAAGATTCAACGGAGAAAAGCCGACCAGAAGGCCAAGCAGCAGAGCGACGAAACAGGGACTCATTATCTTCCTGACTATCGAGCCAGGAGTCCTCTTCTCCTCCCTGTCGGGCGGCAGAGTCAGTCCAGCTCCCCAGGTCC
>LVBC01000332.1 GCA_001604265.1 Spirochaetales bacterium Spiro_01 | reverse complement strand
GCATCCGATTCGTCATCTTCACCATGGCATGGAAAGAGTTGAAAAAGGCGAGCTGGATTATCGAATCCATCGGCGATATGGAATTCGAGAAATGGATTATATGACAGATACCTTTAACAGCATGGTGGATGAACTGAAGCACATGACCATTGATTCTTATGAGCAGGAGATTGAACGGCTACAGGCAGACGCGGTAAATATCCGTTTACAGGTGAATCAGCATATGCTGCTTAATTCCCTGAACACCATCCATTCTCTCTCGTTGATGGGAAGGAAAACCGAAGCAGAACAATTCTGCATGCTGCTTGTGAAATATTTTCGTTATGCTCTTCGTCAGGATACAGCGCTTGTTCCTCTGCGGGAGGAAATGGCCTTTGTTGATAACTATATAAAAATTCAGCAGATCCGTTTTCCAAACAGTTTTCTTTATTCAGTGGAAATGGATGAATCCTGTGGAGATGCTTGGGTTCCACAGCTGCTTATTCAGAATTTTGTTGAAAATGCAATCAAACACGGGCGGTTGCCTGGGAAAACGATGCGTCTTACAATTCGTATCAACAGGGATCATGATATGCTGAACGTGCGCATTCAAGACAACGGATCCGGAATGAAGTCTGAAACGCTCATTGCAATAAATAGTGGAAAAAAAGTGATGGATCAAAACGGCCAGCATATTGGCATATGGAATTGTCTGCGCAGAATGAGGCTGTTTTATGGAAACAACTGGTGTTTTGAGGCGCAAAGCAAAGAAGAAGCGGGTACGATGATCTCGATTCGACTCCCTGTAAATCCACCTGAAACCGAAGTATCCGCACAGGACAGGCGCATGGAAAGGAGAATACTGGATGACGCTTCTGATCGTAGATGATGAACCAATCATTGCGGAAGGACTGATTGCAAGCCTGGATTGGGAAAATCACAAAATTGATACCATCCTGACCGCCGGAAGCATGCAGGAAGCCATTCCATTGCTTTTGCGTTATCACATTGATATTGCGATGTGCGATATTGAGATGCCCGGCGGAAGCGGCCTTGACCTGATCAAATGGATGAATGAAAACAGTCCACATACCGTTACTGTGATTTTGTCCAGTCACGGAGAGTTTACCTATGCTCAGCAGGCAGTACGGATGAACTGCATGGAGTATTTGCTGAAACCAGCAGAGCAAGAGGAACTTGCCCAGGTAACGGATCGAGCCGTCTCCCTTGTACTGAAGAGAGCTCATGAGGAAGGGCTGCGCATATTCGGTCAGAATTGGGCCAAGTCTGTCGCAGGGAAGGTTCCTGAAGATGATGTGGAATTGGCGCAGTCGTTCATCCGATCTCATCTGTCTGAGGATCTGTCGCTTGAACAGATCGCAGGGCAGATTCATATGAGTCCAGACTATATGACAAAAAAATTCAAAAAAAGTTGTGGAATGACCGTTATGGAATATGTGATCTGGTGTAGAATTCAGCTTGCATGTGAACTGCTTCAGCAAACCAGCCTGCCAATCAACGATGTCGCTGATCGGGTTGGAATTCCGAACTATACGTATTTTACCCGCCTGTTCAAACGATGTACGAATATGACTCCTTCCGAATATCGTAGACAGAACAGCCAGTGATCTGTCTGAACGACTAATTTTATAGAAGACGGAATTGTGCAGCTTTTTTGCGGAATCGTGCTATCAATCGACCTGATCTCAGGATACAATACATGTATCAACATTCATCGAAGGAGGATGAACCTATGAAACGCCTTGTCTCTCTGCTTCTCTGTCTGGCACTTTGCCTTGGTCTCGTACCTGCCATGGCTGATAACGCTCCGGAAAAGGTGATTATGACCTTCCTTACCACCGGCGTAGAACCTATCGCTCTCAAGGATGTGCAGGCTGCCCTGAATGAAATGACAATCCGTGACCTGAATATTGAAATAGAATTCAAGCCAGTTTCGATCTTTACTGCGCCGAGTCAGTATGGCATGTGGATTGGCGCGAGGGAGCCGATGGACATCATGTTTATCGCTTTCACCGATATTAAACCCTTCATCGACCAGGGCATGGTTGAGCCGCTTGATGATCTGATTGATGCCTATGCCCCGTACCTGAAGCAGCTTTCTGAAACAACCCCTCTTCTCCGAAAGGATGCAGACGGCAATACCTATGGCCTGGCTACGCTTTTGAGCCCCTTCTATCGCGGAGGCGGTGTTCTGATGAGAGTTGAGCACCTGGAAGCTGCCGGATTGGCGGATCAATACCATGACATGGACAAAATCACTCTGGATGACCTGGATACGATTTACGCTGCGATCAAAGCCGCTTTGCCTGATGTTTATCCCGCTGGTGTCTTTGGTTCTCTTCCCCCTGCCAGTTATACGTTCATCTATGATACCCTTGGAGACAGCACTGCTTCCGGGGCGCTTATCGGAACCGATTCCACAGAAGTGGTGAATTATTACACCAGTGATGAATACGTAAACTATCTGAAGCATGTTCGTTCCTGGTATGAAAATGGTTACGTGATGAAAGACGCCGCAACAAATGAAGCTAATCTGTCGGAACTCTCCCGCGCAGGAACAATCAGTTCCAATTTTACAGAAGGAAGTCAGGTTCTGCTGAACGGCGCTAATATCAATTACGGGGCTCAGTACATCCGGCTGATGATTAACGACTACTATCTTCCGGCTGTATCCTCTGGCGAACTCAACCATGCTGCGATATCGGTCACCGCTCAGAATCCTGAAGGCGCCATCAAAGTACTGAATTATCTTTATCAAAGTAAAGAGGCAATCAACCTTCTGGTTTACGGCATTGAAGGCACCCATTGGGTTTTCACCGATAAGGAAAACGAAGTGATCTATTATCCGGATGGTGTGGATGTATCAAACAGCACTTATGCTTACGGATACGGCCTCTATGGTGATCAGAGCCTTTATTATAGCTTTGGCTCGACCACTAAGAAGGAAGATACCGAAGTGACGGCAGCCGCTTGGGCAAATCGGACCAAAGGCTATGGCTTCATGTTTGATTCGGCTGCCTATACCAATCAGCTCATCGCCATCCAGTCCGTGATCGATGAATATGTTCCCGCGTTGGAAACTGGCTCCGCTGATCTGGAAAGAACCTATGCGGAATTCATCAGCAAACTGGAAGCCAATGGCATTAACGAAATGGTTGCTGCAAAGCAGGCGCAGTTTAACACCTGGCTGGCGGATCAGGAGTAAACTGATTGCCCTTAGAGGGCCGGAAGGCTATCCGCTTTCCGGCTCTCTTTCTTATCACGAAAAAGAGGAGGATCAACATGACTATGCAAGCAAGTGCGGTTTCACATAGGATTCGCAGAAAACGCAGAAAGATCAACTGGAAAAAAGCAGGAGCGATTTATCTGATGCTTTTGCCGGTGATGGGATATTTTATCCTAAACAATTATATCCCCATGTATGGCATAACCATCGCGTTCCGAAAACTGAACTATCGGCTCGGTATTCTGAACAGTCCTTTCTGCGGGCTGGACAATTTCAAGTACCTGATTGACTCCGGAAACCTCGGCCCAGCGCTTCGCAATACGATTCTGTACAATCTGGCCTTTATGGTCATCGGTACCGTGTTTCCCATTACTGTCGCGATTTTGTTCAATGAGATCCGCTCAAAGCGCGCTAAGACCCTATATCAAACCGCCACCCTGCTTCCCTATCTGATGAGCATGGTCATTGTCAGCTATCTGGTTTTTGCTTTTCTGAGCGCTGATACAGGGTATCTGAACAAATCCATCATTGAACCCATGACAGGCAATACCATTACTTTTTACCAAGAGAAACAATATTGGCCTTTCATTTTGATTTTTGTCAATCAGTGGAAGAGCATTGGCTTTGGCCTTGTGCTCTATCTATCTGCCATTTTGGGTATAGACCGGGAATTCTACGAGGCAGCTTATCTTGATGGTGCCGGAAAGTGGCAACAGATCCGTTATATCACGCTGCCCTTTCTCAAGCCCATGGTTATCACAATGACATTGCTTTCCATCTCAAAAATCTGCAATTCGGATTTCGGCCTGTTTTATCAGATTCCCAAAAACAGCGGTACGCTGTACCCTGTAACGCAGACGATAGATACCTATGTTTACAATGCGCTGATGAATCAGAATAACATCGCCATGTCATCAGCCGCCAGTGTTTTCCAGGCCATTGTCGGCTTTGTTCTGGTCATTATCAGCAACAGTGTCATTCGTCGAATCAGTAAAGACGACGCGATATTCTGAGAAGGAGGAGAGAAGAAATGAATGGTGTTCGTTCCAAGCAGGAAAAAGTAACTGGTCTGATTGCCCATCTTGTCATGATACTCCTCTCTTTTCTGGCGATTGCGCCCTTCTGGATGCTGGTAGCAAGCAGTCTTACAAATAACAATACCCTGACGCGATTCGGATACAACTTTTGGCCCAGGGTATTCAGTGCAGATGCCTATGCGTATATTGCTCAGGAATGGGCACAGATTGGGCATGCCTATCTGCTGACTGTAGTTGTCACGGCAGTTGGTACCTTTGTCGCTGTCCTGCTGGCTTCCATGGGAGCCTATGCGCTTTGTCAGAAGGATGTCCCCGGAACAAAACTGTGTATGGTATTGATCCTATTTACGATCCTGTTTAACGGCGGCATTGTTGCAAGCTATATTACTTATACCAATGTCGTCAACGTGAAGAATACAATCTGGGCATTACTGGTGCCGAATCTGTTGCTCAATGGCTTTAATATTACGCTGGTACGTAATTATATGCTCAATAATGTACCCTCCGCGCTGCTGGAAGCGGCAGATATTGATGGTGCAGGAGAATTCCGTAAGTTTTTTACTATCGTCCTTCCACTTTCAAAGCCCATTCTGGCCACTGTGGGTTTGCTGGCGGCAGTAGCTTATTGGAATGACTGGACGAATGGTCTATATTACATTACGGATAGTCGCCTCAACACGATCCAACTGCTGCTGGATCAAATGAATAAATCGGTTCAGTACCTGGCCAGCCATTCCGAACTCGCAGCAGCCAGCAAACAGGAATTGCCTGGCACGGCCATGCGAATGGCCATCGCGGTGGTAGGTATATTGCCAATCATCCTGATCTATCCTTTCTTCCAGAAATACTTTGCCCAGGGATTGACTATTGGCGCAGTGAAAGGATAAGGAAGAATAAAGCGGAGGTACAGAAAATGGATATTCCTCATATCAATATTCACAGCATGGAAGCGATTGATGCGGGCTGCCGAACGATACAGACGGCGGTTTCTCAGTTGCTTTATGGCGGAAAGCCGCTCAACAGCTTTGATCCGGCGAAAGCTACAAAACAGGAAACCTTGGAAGATGGCAGCATTTTTATCAATGATATCAGATATGGAAATGACTACGCGAACAGTTACTTCGACCTGTGGTATCCGGATGCCACAAAATCAGTTCGTCCCACCGTCATCTATCTTCATGGCGGTGGAATGATATTCGGTGATAAAGCCTCCGGAGATCCGCTTGCGGTCAAAAAGGACGGGAGCGGGAATATGCTCCGTTCAATCGTGAAGGCCGGGTACAATCTGATTAACGCCAACTATGCTTTAGCTCCCGAATACCGTTTTCCCGTCCAGCTCCATCAGGTGAATCAACTAGTGAAATATCTGCAGGATCATGCGGAAGAATTAAGTTTGGATATGACGCGGGTCATCATGATGGGCGGCAGTGCGGGTGCAGACCTGACAGAACTGTACGCAGCATGTGTTACCAATCCACTCTATGCAGAAAAGATTGGCGTGACGCCTGTACTGAAACGGGAGCATTTCCGCGTGGCTGTCATGGACGAAGCTGCATTGGATGCTTCATTTTACAGCGAAGGAGTACATGCGCTACTGTCCTGCTGGCTCAAAGAAAAGAGCGTGGAGATGGGCGAAAAAACACAGATGCTCAACGCTATGCGTTATATCACGTCTGACTTCATTCCCTCTTTCATAAATGCAAGCAACGTGGAGGATGTATTCCGACTGGACGCGCAGGAACTGGATTGCGTCCTGGCATCCCTGCGCGTTGAGCACGAATACTTTTTCAGGGATCGCGGCCATGGTGATCTGCCTCACGGCTATATGTCCATGTTGGATACAAACCCGTGGGCAAAAGAAGCTTTTGACCATATGATGACATTCATCAGCCAGCATATCAATTGAACGAGGAGGACCTCAGCGATGAAAATCAGCACACCGGACATTCAGGTATATGAAGAACAGCACATTAAGCAGCTTCGCGCCATTGCACCGGAATGTATGGTGCTGCTGAAAAAGAATGGCGATTTTCCCCTGTCTGCTCCCTGTGAGATTGCGCTCTACGGTTCCGGCGCGCGAAGAACCATAAAAGGAGGCACGGGAAGCGGTGATGTCAATGTACGTCACTTCGTCTCGGTGGAGGAGGGACTGAAGAACGCGGGATTCGTCATCACTACAGAAGACTGGCTGAATTGCTATGATGCCGCGAAAGAATCCGTTCAGGCAGGATTTTGGAAGCACATTCAGGAGGAAGCCAGGGCAGCCGGGAAACCTGCTTTTCTGGTAGGGATGGGAAAAACTCCGCCTGAACCTTCTTGCCATTTTCCGCTGAATGGAGCAGGAGAGGTTTGCGTATATGTATTGGCCCGGAATTCCGGGGAGGGGGCGGATCGCACCGATGCTTCCGGCGATTATCTGCT
>LVBC01000331.1 GCA_001604265.1 Spirochaetales bacterium Spiro_01 | reverse complement strand
GACAGCTTTTCCGGCGCTGTGAATGAATCGGATAATGCAAACGTAAATTCGGCAGAAGACGGAAGTTATCCGGAGGTGAAGGATGAATAATACCAAAGGAAAATTGAGTGAAAGCAGGGGCGTGATATTCTGTTTCCTGGCTTCTGTCCTGATCGCAGCACTTGCATATTACGCAGGACTTAAGATCGAACCCGGCAAGATCCTTCCGGAAGGTCTTTCCATGCGTTCCGGTCCGATGAGCGACAGCATTGTCTACGGGATCAACATTGCGCTTGACGACATTGATCTGATCAAGTCAGGAAATGCCGGTTCCGGACTGTGGAGACTTCTGACATTTGTCCATTTTGATCTTTTCTTCTATCTTGCCCTGCTCCTTCCCCAGGCAGCTGCAAAAGCTGTCCTCATGACAGGATACTTTGTAAGGTTCGGACTTTGCGCTTCCGCAATGTATTACTTCATGTCGGAGCACGTAAAGCTCTCGAGAATGTTTTCGCTGCTTTTGGCAGTCATGTATGCTTTCTCATCCCAGGTGATCTTCACCGCGCAGCTTGCGGAGATCATGAACATGGCGGTCATGATGCCTGTCCTCATGTCAGCTGTTGATTCATACTATAAGAAGAGAACATGGAAGTCTTTTTCTCTTGTCTGCATCGCCTCTTTCGGTCTTGGTGCGACAGGCGGCTTCGGAATCCTTACCGGTATTCCCGCAATGATCCTTATCAGTCTTTTAATGTCGTTCGGACTTTACAAGACATTTAAGATGGCTTTCTCATCCTGGCTCAAGGCATTAGGCAGCATCCTTACGGGACTTATCCTTACGGCGGCTTTCTCAGTCCCCGGCCTTTATGCCGTGTCATTTGATGTGAATATCTCAGAGAGCTTCTCGAAGGCAAAGGTCTCATATACGGTTTATGACCTTATCAGAGGCATGTTCGCGCTCCGTTCGGGAGGCATAGTCATGAATTCCGCACCGGTATTCTATGTCGGAATACTGACGATTACGGCAGTCATCGCATTTGCCTTAAACGAGGCGATCCCTGTAAGACTCAAGGTTGCATCGGGTGTCATAACGGCAGTCTTCTATATTTCCTGCTGTTCATCTTTTGTAAATGAGACATTGAGCATATTCGGCGCAGCTGCGATCCTCATGTCCGCCAGACTTATCTGTTTAGGTGTTCTGGTATTCTTCATTGCAGGAATAGGTCTTAAGAACATCAAGACACTGACCCGCGGCGGATTTATAGCAACATGCCTGATCCCTCTTGCTTTCCTGGTGGTCGCCAACAATTCGACTGCAGGCACCACGCTCGCAGCTCCTATATTGGTGGCTACTTTTATCGCTGTCATATTAGAATCCGGACTGGTATATGCGCTTGCCAAAGACAAGCTTACAAACAAAGCAAAGACGGTTATTGTTGTTGCCGTCTATGCACTTGTGGGAATAAACGCTGCGTTCATCATGTTCAATAACACGATAACTAAACCTACCGTAGAGCAGTATTTCATTCCGGAATATGGTGACGGAACGGCGCAGAGCCTCATATTTGACAGTGATTTCGATCTCCCGGCCATTAATGGTGCTGATAACTATCAGATAGTAAATGCCGATCTCAGTATCTTCGAATTTGAGGATTCGGCTATCGACGGGATCAATTTCATTTCAAACAATATAAACGACAAAGAACTCTTTGAAGAGATCTTCATAACACCTGAAGGTGATGAGGATGAGATGTTCATCAAGGGTCCGGACAGATACGGACTAGATGTGGGAACGAACATCTATAACTTTGAACCTTTTGATGTGATCGCCGGAGAAAGACTCTTTATCTACTGCACGGCCATGGAAGGCGCAGAAGTTAAGATTAAGTCTTCTGACGGACTGAGCGAAAAGACCTTCACCGGACCGTTCCTCACTGCACTGGATGTCGGAGAAGGTGAAGTGAAGCTGGATTTCACAATCAGTTCCGAAGGCGAGGAAGTATGCTATATCGCTTTATATAAGCTTAACGAGAATGCCCTTAACGGCATAAAGAAGTTGTCAGGAAATGCGGCTTCTTCCGGGTTCTCGATCGGGACAAGGGAACTTACAGGCATGAATACACTCATTCTGCCTTATTCATATGATGATACGAGAGTAAAGATCGGCGGAAAATACCGCGAAACATTCGAATTCTTCGGCAAGATCGCATGCACATTCGAATGCAATGGTGAGGATAATATGGAAGTTTCTGTTGAGCGCAAGGACTCCGGAATAGTACCCGGTGTTCTGATAAGTGCTGTTGCCGCGCTGTGCTTTATCGCAATTCCTTTAACGCAAAGGTATAATAAAAAGAAGACAGTATCCGGCGAAGGAAACACCACGAATGCTTAGTAAGAAGATCACAGACGGAACCGAATTCGTTGTATTTGACATGGAATGGAATCAGCCGATGCCGGGGAAGGAATATCCCTTTGACGTCAGCAGGCTGACAGGCGAGATAATCGAGATCGGTGCATTAAAGTATGTATATGATAACGGCGAGTTATTGTACAGGGATTCCTTCTCTGCCGATATCGCCCCTGTTAAATATACGAAGCTTCACTATCACGTAAAGAAAGTTACCCATAAGAAGAATGCGGATCTTCTGAACGGAGAACCGTTCAAGGATGTATATACGAGATTCCGGAAGTTCTGCGGTGACGCGATCCTGGTAGGCTGGGGCAGTTCTGACCCTTCAATGCTCAAGATGAATCTTGAATTCTTCGAAATGGATTCCAAACTGGGAATGTTCTTTCTTGATCTTCAGCCGATATTCTCGCTTTTCGCAGGCCTTCAGGGAATGCAGAGAAGTGTGGAGGCTGCCGTAGATTTTTATAATATCGATAAGACTGAATATTTCCACAGCGCGACGGCCGATGCTCACTACACAGGCGCAGTCTTTGAGGAGATTTTCAAGCACA
>LVBC01000330.1 GCA_001604265.1 Spirochaetales bacterium Spiro_01 | reverse complement strand
GGCATTCTGGTACCGTCGGTTTCGGCTCCCGGCGAGGTGGTGCTCAACGGTATGTCCAACTCGCAGCGCAACTCCAAGTGGGCCAACGCCGGAATCGTCTGCTCTGTGGAGCCGGGCGATGTGCCTGAGTATGACAAATATGGTATTTTCGGACTGCTGGAGTTTCAGGAGGCGGTGGAGCGGCGGATGTATGCCTTCTCCGATTCCATCCAGGCCCCGGCGCAGCGGATGATGGATTTCTGCCGCAAGGCCCTCTCCGCGTCGCTGCCCGCCACGTCGTATCACCCCGGCGCTGTCTCCGCCCCGCTGCACGAGTTGCTGCCGGACTTCGTCTACACGCGTCTGCGCGAGGCCTTTCCGGCTTTCAACCGCCAGATGAAGGGCTATTACACGAACGATGCGCTGCTGCTCGCCTGCGAGTCGCGCACTTCGTCGCCCGTACGCATTCCGCGCGATCCTCAGACGCTCCAATCACTCAGCTGTCCCGGCCTCTACCCCTGCGGCGAAGGCGCCGGTTATGCCGGAGGTATCGTCTCCAGCGCTGTCGACGGCATTCTGGCTGCGATGGCTGTTACCCGGACTGCTCCGAGGTAACTGCTACGCGGGGACAAAAACAGCCTTGCGGCGAGTCCCCGCTTCGCAGTTACGCTCTCCGCAGGTCCGGTCAAATCAACAGATCTTCTACGGTGAGTTTCGGGACGTAGTGGACGCCCTCTTTGCGGAAGTATTTCAGGGAGTCTCCCTGGTGGACGGGTAGGAGGAAGATACGCTCGATACCCTTGCCCAACCCAAGTACGCACAGCGGTTTCAGCGGCAGGTCCAGGGCCTGCTGCAGGGCCTCCGGATTGAAGTTCAGGATGGCGATTCCGTTCAGCCCATGGCTTACCGCATTCAGCAGAATGCTCTGCGCCGCGATTCCCAGGTCAATATCCACCACGCGGTCTTCCGGCCGTGCGCTGCAGATCACCACATAGCCCTGCGGCTCTTCGCCCGGATGGGGGAGATGCTCCTCGGGCAGTGCGGCCCCCAGCTTGATGAGCGGATGCACCCGGTGCGCCTCCTCGGAGGGCACCAGGCGGAACCGCAGGCTCTGCGCATTCATTCCCGATGCGCAGAGAGTTGCGGCCGATACCAGGTCGCGCAGTGTCTCACGCGAGAGCTTCACCGCCGCGTCGTAGCCCCGGTGGCTCCGGTTCTTCTTCAGCAGACTCTCCAGCGAGGGATGGTTGCGCACCACCTTGGGACGCCGTTCCTTCAGCGCCTCCATCCTCTTTTCCAAATAATTGTCTGCCATACGCAGCTAGAATGAATTGTAGGGCGTGGCAGTAGATTCGGCGGCGTTCTGGATGGCGGTGGGAACGTTTGCAAAGAAGTTGAAGCCCGAGAGCGACTCAACGTAGTCGATCGTGACGTACTGCACTTCCGGATCTGCCACGTGTTCCACCAGATAGGCTGCACCCTTGGCCGACACCGGCACTCCGCTGTTGTTGAAGGAGACCTTCATGAAGCACTGGTAATAGTGCGTAGGTTTGGCGCACGACATACCGTTCTGGTCTTCCACCGTGTCGTAATTGCCAATGAACAGCGGCCCGGAGACCACGTACAGCGTATCCCTTCCGGTCGTGTTATTCCCCAGATTTCTCACATTCGTTTCCACCGTGGACTGCCACTTGCCTTGGTTCAGGTCAGCGAGCTGCGGCGTCATATTGGTGAAATAACAGCTCATTCTGGCCTGCTGGCTCGTAGTCCGGAGGTAGGACGAAGCAATCTGGTGACCGCGGTCATAACTCTTCCCGCCCTTGTCGGGGTAGGAACTGCTCAGGTCCGGCTGCCAGTCATGCCCGAGTGCGGGATCGTAAGCCCAGTGATCCTTGCGGCCCACGATACTCGGATAGTCTCCGCTGTGCATCACGCAGGCCACCCAGAGGGCACACTTCTTGTCGTAATCCTGCAGCAGCGTGTAGCTGCGCATCACCCGGGCGGGGGAGAGGATCGTGTCGTTGAAGGTGTGCATCACCACTTTCTGTTTGCTGTTGCCGGTCGAATAACGCGTAAACTGCGTCGTACCGATCACTTCGTTGCCGGTGGAATCGACCTCGCCTGAAATATCCGGAATCTCATAGCAGGCGAGCACACCCGGCTTGCTGGCAACTGCGGCGGCCGGCGTGGTGAAACTCATCTCGCTGCCGTAGCGGTACTCGTACGAAGATGTGCTCTCGTTGTACTCGTACACGTAAGCCTGGTAGTAGTACGTAGTCTCCGCTGCGAGACCGGTCAAAGTCTCGGAGAACGGCGTGGCGCTGCCGGCCGTGTAGATGTCCTGGCTGAGGCTTCCGGAAGTCGTTCCGTACTTGAAGCCCGTCCGGGATATGGTTCCTGTAGCTCCCTCGAACGAGCCCGACAGGGTTGCCCCTGTCGAACTCAATCCTGAGGTCCCTCCGGTAGTGACACTAGCAGTCGCCTGCGGAGTGGGAGAACTTCAATTGTTATAGGTGCAGTCGATACCGTAGACTTTAACACCCTTTGCAATATCAGTGATGGTAATAGTTAAAACAGTGCCCTGCTGTGTAGCATCAGTAGAAGATACGGTAACATCAGTTGTGGCGTTCAAAGAACCTGTACCAATTGTGGTGTCGCCGACTTTAAGAGTAACTGTTCCAGCAGTACCATTAAAGCCACCAAGCCTGATAGCAAGAGCCTTAATCGTTGCACTATTGGAAAGTGTCGTGGTAAAGGTAATGCTGGTTGCTGGTTTAGAAGATGATCCAACTTGGGAATAAGTCGGCTGCTGAGTAAATGACGTCTGACTCATAACAGTACTAATAGTCCAAGTATTGCCCTGGCTATCATCACCTGTCACACTCGTTCCATTAATCTTCGTTGACCCGGAAGCACTACCAAAGTTAATTGTAGCTGTATGATCCTGTGTGCCACCGCTGCTAGGACCAGCGGCCTGATTCACAGTCACCTCTACATCAGCAGCACCGGTATAGCTGAGGGTGATGACTCCGCTTCTTGCAGCCGCGTCAGTTTCCTGAGCAGCAACATCAAAGGTAACCTGTCCACTTGAAGCATAGTTGAGGTTCGAAATCCAAGGGGCTGTGGTGGACGCTGTAAGAGTGGCTGCTGTCGGGTTGCTGATCGTATACTCAATCGTCTGAGAACTTGCTGTATTTGCAATTGACATAGGATTGTCTGTAGTGACATTTATAACAGGAGGAACAACATATGAGCCAGATACTATATCTACCGAATAGATATATCCTCTTTTCGTACTTGTCGCAATGGTGACTTTCGACTTCTTTGTGTAAGTCCCAGCAGGAATATTGACATAGTTGGTTCCAGCCATTTCGCCACCGTCTATTACTGTTGTACCATCGACATCTACCTGCAGTTTGCCGGTATCAGAACCATACTGGCCACTTTCGATGAGAATGTAAAATGCTCCAGAAAGGTCAAGTTCTTTGGTGGTTATAGAGCCATTCGCACCGCTAGCTCCTAATTTCAGACCTCCTTTTCCTTTATAAGCCTTAGTAGCTGCTATGTACAAACCATTAGAGTTGTCAGCGGAAGCAATTGTTGAACTGATATCTATATTGCTATCACTTGAACCACCATTATTCGCCCATGCCATATCATCATTGAACGGAAGTGCGGCACCTGAATCAAGAGTAATATGAGAAGCCTCTAGGCCGACATTAAGCGTGGTGACTTTACCAGGGAGAAGCTCAATTCCGCCACTGGGAATGGTTATTACTTTTTCGATGGCATAATCCTCAGTACTTGCTGCTATAGTCAAGGTAGATCCTGCCGCAAGAGTTTGAGGATACACAATGAGATAAGTAGCATTGGACCCATTAATTGCATATTTTGTCCCTGAGGTATAGTTTGCAGTAACAGTATGAGAAGCGCCGCTGTAAAGACCTTCAGTTTCGTTAATGCACTGATTCACCATATCGATATATACGCGGCCGACAAGGTCGGATGCTGCCGTCATCGAAACAGTCGTCGGGTGCTGGGTGCTTGTCATCGTGCTCTGAGTATCTGTAAGAACAATCTTGACGATAGCGCCGAGACGGGCGAACTCAAGGCCGTTAACGGTCGTGTTTTCAGGAGCAACAGTGAACTGTTTTGAGACCATTATATCAGCGGAACCGTCAAAGGAAGTGGCTGTTGGGCTCTGGTTAGCAGGAATATCAACCTTGGCTCCCTTGGCTGTCACTCCAATATTGTTGTATGGTGAATACGCATATAATGTACCGGAAACAGCAGTACCTTTGAAAGTGGCTATAGAAGCTGTTTCGCCATCGTCAATTGAATTCTCAGCAAATGCGAAGTTCGTAGAGGTGCCATCGGAAACTCCGATTCTATCACCGTCGCACCACTGGGGGGTAGATCCTACCATCTGTGTCCTGCTGGAAAAATCTGACGGCATGACTTCCGGATTGCCGGCAATGAGAGTGACTTCAACGAGACGTTCGCCAGTGGGGTTTTCCTTGGCGCAGGAGACAAGGGCCACAATTGCAACGGCAATAGCGAGAAATAATTTGATTGTCTTTTTCATAGTGCCAGAGAATTAAAGGTCATACGTATTACCAGGAGTAATATCACCGCCGGGAGCGCCGGGGTTACCGTAACTCTGGCAGAAGAAGCCTTGAACTTTTACGTTCACGATTGTGCAGTCGGGGGCAGAGTAGGGAACCCGCCCGACGTTTTCATTGGTGTGTAAAGTTTTCATTATAATGAAGTTATAGTTTGTTAATGTCGTTTTTGGGGGCGTCTGCAAAGA
>LVBC01000010.1 GCA_001604265.1 Spirochaetales bacterium Spiro_01 | reverse complement strand
ACGAAAGTGCTCGGCTACAGACTTCCGACAGAGGCCGAATGGGAATATGCAGCACGCGGTGGCAAACACCACTCGCCATACAAATACTCGGGGAGTAACAACGTGGATGAAGTGGCCTGGTACGGGGGCGACTCGGGAGACAAGACACACGAAATCGGATTGAAACTTCCGAATGCTCTCGGGATATACGATATGTCTGGAAATGTATGGGAGTGGTGCAGCGACTGGTGGTATGAGTACACAGAGACACCAACGACAAACCCGTACAACAGTACAGCTGGTTCTTACCGGGTGAGGCGTGGCGGCAGCTGGAACGACAATGCGACGAGCACACGTGTGGCGTTTCGCTTCGGCGCCTCGCCCACTGGCACGGCCGACAGCCTGGGGTTCCGTATTGCAAGGACGGTGCCCTGATCACACTTTAGCCTTTTTACGTTTTTACACTCTGCTGAGTCTCAGAGCGCCGGTGCATGGTTTTCTGCACCAGTGGCGCGAATGAGACGAAATGTAGGTTGACATAACTGGAGAACAGAAATCTGTAACTAACATAAGTCGGGAGGTGTGGAAATGAAGAAAGCGGTATTGCTGACACTTTGCGTTATATTGCTGGCAACGCTGGGACTGGCAAACACAGAACCGGTTATGCCTGCGATAGAGACGGTTCTGGACACGGAAAGACCGAAAGACGTGGACATACTGTTGCTGAGAAACGGGGACAAGCTGACGGGCACGGTCGTGAACGAGAACTTCTCCATAAGGACCTCCTATGCCCACATAGTGATAGAGACCAAATACATAGCCGGGATAAACCTCGAAGGGGGAGCGAACAACATAGAGTCCATAATCACCGTGAACAACAACCGCTTCTCGGGGTTCATAGACGACGCCTTCGTAAGCTTCAAACTGACCGGCGGTCCTCAGCTGGAGATAAGGCGAGAGAAGGTACTGAAGATAGTCTTCAGGCAGAGACCGCAGGAAACGACCGGTATGAAATGGAGACAATCAATGGTGCTCAAGAACGGAGACTACTTCCACGGACAGATACTGACACAGAACATAATAATATCCACGACATACGCGAAGATACCGCTCGACTTCGCGACAACTGAGTCCATAACTCTCATAGGAGATTCCAACCCACTAACGATAGTGAAGATGACGAACGGAGACAGTGTACAGGGGATAATGGAGACAGAAGACATACAGATAGAGCTGGATGTGGGATCGGTGATAGAGGTATATCAGGATAGGATAGACAGGATATTCTTCAAAGAAGGGTACGTGCCCGACAGCATACCGTCGATAGTGACGAGCAGCCCGGCGGCGGCGAAGGGGAACTTCGTGCTGGTAGAGAAGGGCAGCTTTATGATGGGAGACACGTGGGGTGGAGGAGACAGTGATGAAAAACCGATCCACAAGGTAACGTTCACGTACGACTTCTGGTTGGGTAAATACGAAGTGACCTTCGATAAATATGATGTCTTCTGTGAGGCCACCGGCAGAAGCAAACCCAACGATCAGGGATGGGGAAGGGGAACCAGACCTGTCATTAACGTCAGCTGGAACGATGCTATTGCTTACTGCAACTGGCTGAGTGAAGAAGAGAAACTCCCGAAAGCATATGACAATAAAGGCAACTTCTTGGACAAAGACGGAATGATAACTACAGACCCTTCGAAAGTGGTCGGCTACCGGTTACCTACTGAAGCCGAGTGGGAATATGCTGCCCGTGGTGGAAACAAGAGCAGGGGTTACCAGTATGCTGGAAGCAGTACCGTCGGGGACGTCGCCTGGTACACTTCGAACTCCGGCAACAAGACACAGGAAGTCGGGAAGAAGGCACCCAACGAGCTGGGTATCTACGATATGTCTGGAAACGTATGGGAGTGGTGCAGTGACTGGTTTGGAAACTACTCCAGTTCGGCGCAGACAAACCCGTATAACAACAGTGGTTCCTACCGGGTGATTCGTGGTGGCAGCTGTTACAACAGTGCGACGGGCGTACGGGTAGCTAGCCGCCACAGCAACTCGCCCACTTACACGGTCAGCGGCATCGGGTTCCGTATTGCAAGGACGGTGCCCTATGAAGGAGGAAACAGACCTCCGCTAGCTCCTTACAACCCCAGTCCCGCAGACAATGTAATTGTTCAGGAAACATCGGTTACTCTAGGTTGGGACAGTTATGACCCGGATGATGATGCTATGACTTACGATGTTTATTTCGATACCAACAGCAATCCGGCAACGAGAGTCTCCACTAACCAAACAGAGATGAGCTTCAGAATAGAAGGTTTGTCGTATGGCGCTATCTATTATTGGAAAGTAGTGGCCAAAGATAGCAAGGGAGCGATAACAGAAGGGCCGGTTTGGAAGGTTACTACACAAGACCCAACAAAACCCTCACTAATTCTTGTCGAAAAGGGAACTTTCACAATGGGCGATGAGTTTGGAGACTTGTGGGATGGTTGCAGACCCACCCACAAAGTGACGTTCACGTACGACTTCTATATTGGCAAGTACGAAGTAACTTTCAATGAATACGATGCCTTCTGCTATGCTACGGGCAGGAGCAAACCAAGCGACTGGGGTTTGGGAAGGGGAAACAGACCTGTCATCAACGTGAGCTGGTGGGACGCTATCGCTTACTGCAACTGGTTGAGCCAAAAAGAAGGCCTTCCCGTTGCCTATAGAC
>LVBC01000329.1 GCA_001604265.1 Spirochaetales bacterium Spiro_01 | reverse complement strand
ACTCCCGCAGCTGATCGCCATTGTGCTATCATCATGATGAGATATTGGGGTAATATCATAAAATCTTGCAAATCTATTGCGCTTTATTTTCTAAGCCTTTAAAATATCAGCAGTGAGGAGTCGTGGAGTTGGTTCTGCCAAGAATTCATGATTCAACTATGAAAGGAGTGCATTCCCATGAAACATCGCCTGATCAGCTTCCTGCTGGCCCTGACACTTTGCATGACCATAGTAAGCTTCTCCGCGCTGGCGGATGAGCCGAAGCATCTGGTCGTCTCCTATCTGACGCTTGGAACAACGCCGCCTGACCTACAAAAGGTTCAGGATAAAGTAAACGAAACGACCATTCCTGCAATCAATGTGGAAGTGGAACTTAAAGCTGTATCCGCTTATGATGCCTTTGCGCTGTTTCCCACTTGGGTGGCAACGGGAGGTGAGCGCATCGATCTGATGCTGCCCCTGCTGCAGGATATCCGCAGCTATGTGGATCAGGAACTCCTTCTGCCTCTGGATGATCTGATTGCGGAGAACGCGCCGAATCTGACCGCGCTGATGGAAGAGGGACAGCCGATCGTAAGCAACAGCATTTTTGATGGCGAAATTTATGCTGTAACAACAGTGCCCAACATGGTCGGTCAGGGCGGCGGCTTCGTCATCGGCGAAAAATACATTGAGGAAACGGGCTTTGATTATGACCCGACTCGAATCTATACACTGGACGACCTGACAGGACTGTTTGCCAAAATCAAGGAGATGCATCCCGACATGTATCCCTGCGGAATAGTAACTACCGGCAAGAGTACTTCTGAGTTTGTGTATACCAGCGGCGCGATTGACAGTCTGGGCGGTGCCCCGAGCTACACTGGCGTGCTGATGGGTGAAGAAAGTACCACTATCGTGGATATGTTCGAGAGCGAGGAATACCAGGACTACCTGCGTCATCTGCGGGAATGGAACCTGGCGGGCTATATTCATCCAGATGCGGCTACCATGGAGGGAACGGTGGATTCTCTGAAACTGGCCGGTGTCAGCGCAGGGTATTTCATGGTCAGCGCCCCGGTTCAGAGAAAAGAGGGCGACGTTATTCTGCGCCTCAGTGAAATTTATCAGCCTTCGGCTGGAGCGGGCGGCTGGGTTATTCCCTTCCGCAGCGAAGCACCGGTGGCGGCGATCAAGTTCATCGACCTGGTATGGAGCGACAGTGACCTGGCAAATCTGATCCAGTGGGGCATCGAAGGCGAACACTATGTGATGCTGGACAATGCGACAGGTTATATCGGCTTCCCTGAAGGAATGAGCGCTGCCAACAGTCCCTATTACAATACGCTTGGCGTATGGGGCGACACCCGGATAATCTACACATACTCCGCTAACAGCACGCAAGCGGATAACGACGCTTACACTGCGGAGGCTCTGCAGCATCCGACACAGGGTATTGGTATCAGCTTCAACATGGAGAACGTGACCAATGAAATTGCAGCCATCTCCGCCGTGGTGGCGCAGTATGTTCCAACTTTAGAGAGCGGCAGCGTGGATGTCGATACCTACTATCCGCAGTTTATCAGCGCCTTGAAAGCTGCGGGGATCGATACTGTGATTGCAGAAAAGCAGGCGCAGTTTGACGCGCAGTATACTAAATAAATCATGAACTGCACCGGGGCGGCGGCATATTCCGCCGCCCCGCTTTTATCAGGAGGTGCGTTTCGTGCAAGCTGTCAAACAGGGGAAGCTTGGATTAAGCCGGAAACTCAGAAAATATTGGCCCTTTTATCTGATGATGCTGCCAGGCCTTCTCTATTTTCTGATCAATAACTATATACCCATGCCGGGAATAATTCTGGCTTTCAAAAAAGTCAACTGGCGGCTGGGTATCTTTGGCAGCAAATGGAATGGGTTATCCAATTTCAAATTTTTGGTGTCTTCCGGACAGCTTGGCACCATTGTGCGTAATACCGTTCTGTATAATCTGGCGTTTATTGTGATCGGAACTGTCCTTGCGATCGTCGTTGCGATTCTGCTCAACGAAATTCGCAACAAGGCAGCCAATCGTGTTTTTCAGACATTGATCCTGTTGCCGTATCTCATGTCCATGGTGGTTGTGAGCTATCTGGCTTACGCCTTTCTAAGCGTGGAAACCGGATACATCAACAATAGTATCCTGCCGATTTTCGGCATGGAGTCCATTCGCTTCTATCAGGAGCCGGGATACTGGCCATTTATTCTGATTCTGGTGAATATATGGAAAAGCATTGGTTTCACCAGCATAGTCTATCTTGCCGCCGTGGTAGGAATCAGCGAAGATCTGTACGAAGCGGCAAGAACGGACGGAGCCAGCAAATTCCAGCAGATTTTCAAAATAACGCTGCCTTGTCTAAAGCCGACCATCATCACTATGTTCATCCTGTCGATCAGCAAAATCTTCTTCTCCGATTTTGGCCTGTTTTATCAGGTGCCGAAAAACAGCGGTATTTTGTATCCTGTAACCCAAACCATCGATACCTATGTTTATAACGCACTGATGAATCAAAATAATCCAGGCATGTCCGCTGCAGCTGGGCTGTTCCAGTCTGTCGTAGGCTGTGTGCTCGTGGTCCTGTCCAATGCGCTGATTCGCAAGGTCAGTGCAGAGGACGCGCTGTTCTGAGGGGAGGGGAATCAGAATGAAAACGCTGACCCGACAGGAAAAAGGAATCAAAGCAGCCGCTTATATTGTGCTCGCCCTGATGAGCATAATGGCGGTGATTCCCTTCTGGCTGCTGATCTCCGCTTCCTTTTCAGACTCCAATTACGCAATTGCCAATGGCTATCACTTTTTCCCAAAGGTGACCAGCCTGGAAGCCTATCGGTATATTGTGGCCCAGTGGGATCAGATCGGGCGTGCGTATCTGATTACTATCACCGTCACCGTGATTGGAACGGTCTGCTCCCTGCTGATCTCTACTATGCTCGCATATGGTCTCATGCAGCCAGGGCTGCCGGGACGGCGGCTGATTACCGGATTGATTTTATTCACAATGCTGTTTTCTGGTGGGATTGTGCCGCAGTATATGATATACAGTAATTATCTGAATATCAAGAACACCCTTTTGGGGCTGATTGTTCCCAACCTGCTGACCAACGCGTTTTCTGTGATACTGGTGCGCAATTTTTTCCAGACCACAATTCCCGGGGAATTAAAAGAAGCAATGGAGTTGGACGGCGCGGGACCGTTCCGAATCTTTTTCCGAATGATTCTTCCTTTGTCCAAACCCATTCTGGCCACCCTGGGAATCATGTCGGCAATCACTTACTGGAATGACTGGAACAACGCACTGTATTACATTACCGATACCAGCCTGTTTAGCGTGCAACAATTGCTGAATGAGATGAACAATAATATCCTGTTTATGGCGAACAACTCTGCTCAACTGCATGGCGTGGACGTAACGACTCTTCCAACATCCACGATGCGGATGGCCATCGCGGTAGTGGGTATATTGCCCATTATGATTGTGTATCCATTCTTCCAGAAATACTTCGCCAAAGGAATTACGGTTGGCGCTGTGAAAGGATGATCAATATGGAAATATATGCTGTAAAGATCAACGGACTGCAAAATCCTATTGGTTTTGATGATGATCTTCTCCTTTGCTCTTGGAAAATACGCAACTCAAAAGGAAAGCATCAGAAAAATACGATTCTTCAGGTTTCTTTGGATGAAACTTTTCAGAAAATCGTGTGGGAGAAGGAAGGAAACTTAAACTCATTCGGAGAGAAGATAGAAGCCCTTCTGTCGCCTCATACACGGTATTTTTTCCGTATCACTGTTTTCACAGACAGCGACGACGAAATTTCCAGCAATACGTATTTCTTTGAAACAGCAAAATTGAGCGAATCTTGGAAGGCCAAGTGGATCGGTGTATCAGATAATGATATGCATCCAGAATTTCAGAAGTCGTTCTCTGTAGAAGGGAATGTGTTATCGGGCAGACTGTATATCTGCGGCCTTGGGTTATTTGAAGCCAGTCTCAATGGACAGAGGGTCGGAGATGACCAATTGGCCCCTTTCATTAATGACTATGTCTCCGGCTATCAGTATTGCTCTTATGATGTGACTGAGTGCCTCAGAAAAGAAAACCAGCTTTCCGTCCTGCTGGGAGACGGGTGGTATCGCGGGCACTTCGGTCTGGGAAGTCCGGCTCATCCCGAAAAGCCTTTCGCGCTGATTGCTGAATTGCGAATAGTATACACCGACGGTCATACAGAAACGATCTGTACAGATGAAACCTGGCAGTATCGCCGCAGTTTCACCTTGCTTTCCGATATCTATATGGGTGAAACACAGGACTACCTTCACTGGGAAGAATCATCCTGGAAACAGGCTGTCATAATCAATGCCCCGGGAGCTCTTCGGGCCAGGTATTCTCCGCCTCTTCACGATATGGAGCGTTTGCAGGTCAGGAAGCTTATTCATACTCCGGCAGGGGAAACTGTGCTGGATTTCGGACAAAACTTTGCCGGACATGTGGTCTGCGAACAGAATATCCCGCGAGGCGATACCATGATCTGGGAGTTTGGGGAAATCCTGCAGAATGGCAATTTCTATCACGACAATTACCGCACGGCTCTCTCCATATTTACCTATGTGTCGGATGGGGAAAGGAGAGTGATTCGTCCTCGCTTCACTTTCTTCGGCTTCCGCTATGTGAAGATCAGCGGAATAGACTATGTGGATCCATCCGCATTTTATGGTGTCGCACTATATTCTGAAATGGATCAAACTGGTCGGATCGAAACCGGAAACACGAAAATAAACCGACTCTTCCTCAATTCGTTGTGGGGACTGAAATCCAATTTTCTGGATATGCCCACCGATTGCCCCCAAAGGGATGAGCGGCTGGGATGGACGGGAGATGCTCAGGTTTTCAGTACGACAGCAGGCTTTCATATGGATACCCGTGCCTTTTACAGTAAGTTTTTGCGTGACCTACGTTCTGATCAGGAAAGGAATCACGGCGGCGTAGCAATTTATCTGCCCAATGCCTTTCCCGGACTGACAGCAGGAGTATGGAGTGATATTGCCACTTTTCTGCCGGAAATGTTCTATGAGTATTACGGCAATGAGGAGATGCTTCGCCGCCATTACCCGCTGATGAAAGATTGGGTGGATTACATATACCGGGCCGATGCCGCAAGAGGCCGGAAAAACCTATATGATTTCGGCTTTCAATTTGGTGACTGGTTAGCTTTGGACGGTTCCACCGAACAGTCCACTTTCGGCCGCACGGACAATGGGTTTGTTTGTTCCGCCTACTATTTTGCTTCCACACAATATGTGGCAAGGGCAGCGAAAGTATTGGGGTTGAGTGAAGCGATCGAATATGAAGAACGAGCCGAAGTCATTCGTAAAGCGATCATGAATGAGTACTATACCTCCACAGGGCGTCTGGCTGTGGACACGCAAACCGGTTATCTGGTGGCGCTCAGGTTTGGCTTATATACTGATAAGCAGCGCATCGTGGATGGATGGAACAAACGCTTTCAGCAAGACCTGCACAGGCTAAAGGGAGGCTTCGTCGGCGCGACGATGATGAACTGTGTACTGGCGGACAATGGCATGGCTGATCAGGCATACGATCTCTTGTTCTATGAAGGGTTCCCTGGATGGCTGTATGCGGTGAATTTAGGCGCAACGACGATTTGGGAGCGCTGGAACAGCGTACTGCCGGATGGTAGCATTAGTGGAACAGGAATGAATAGCCTGAATCATTACGCCTATGGCAGCGTAGTGGATTTCCTTTATCGGCATGCCATGGGCATCTCACCCTTAGCTCCAGGTTTCAAGCGGGCGAAAATTGCGCCGAAACCAGACATCCGTCTGGGATTCTTAAAGGGCAGCTTTGACAGCGCATCGGGACAATATGTAGTAGAATGGAAAATCGAGCAGGATGGGAATCTGCGCTTTCACATCGAAATCCCATTCGACTGCGAAGCGGAAGTGCTGCTGCCTGAGCAGGAAATATGCATTCTTCCCACCGGGAGCTATGATTTTTGCATCCGAACAAAGAAAGACTATCGTGCGCTGTATACTGCTTTTACGCCGTTTGAACGCCTATTTGCTGATGACCGCGCAACCGATGTGCTAAAGCTATATGTGCCGGACATTGTAAATGGCACAGACAGACATGATACAGAGGCCATGAGCAAAAGCCTGGCTGATGCTCGTGCCCGTGCCGTCCTTTTTCGTCAGTCTACCGAAGCGATTGATCAGGCCGTTACGGCCATTTGCGCTCTTCGCGCATAGGAGGTTCCATGGACTGCCAACTGTTTGCAAGAGAGATCGCTTCAGGAGTATTCCGCATTTCAGATGCTTTACACGGGCCTTCTGATGACGGTTTTTCTGATATGCCAGGAAAAGCCACGCAAAACAGCTATCTGATAGTTGGACAGAAAAAGGCTGCTCTGATCGACCTGGCAGTGGATACGCCTGAACTGTTTGCCTATGCACAGCAGCTTGCCGGAAAGCCCGTTCAGCTGTTTTTGACGCATGGACATCCAGATCATATCTATCATATTGACAGCGTTCCGGAAGCCTGGCTCCATCCTGCAGATCATGATATGCTAAAAATGGGAATAGGGAGCATCAGCGATGCGCATTCCGATACTGTACTTCACGCTCTGTATGATGGACAAACTATAGAATTGGGCGACAGATTTTTGGATGTTATCGCCTTGCCTGGACATACGTTAGGCAGCGTCTTGTTTCTGGACAGGAAAACGGGCATTTTATTGAGCGGAGATACCTGTGCCAGGCGATTGCTCTATGGTGTGACACCCACGGTTCCATTGTCAGATCATTGTGAGTACCTGGAAAAACTTTTACGATTGAGCTTTAACACAATGTATACCGCTCATGATCGCTGTGGACTGCCGAAGGATTACTTGCGAACTATATTGCATTGCATTCGTAAAGAACTTCCAAAGCCACAGAAAACCATCGATTTACCTGGTTTGGGCAGAATGTGCAACCTACATTGGGGGAATGAAGATTCACTTGATTATTTCGATATGGCGGTTCCGGATGCCTACGTATTTCCAAACACAAAACTGAAAGTTGCCCGTTTGCGGACGCTGTGCCGGAAAAACCCTGTCGGGATTGATGAGATTCCTCATTTCTCCTGGATTATGCAAAGTCAGATAAAGGACACGCATCAATTAGCCTGGCAAATCCGAGTATATGCAGGGCCGTATCTTTGTTGGGACAGTGGTTTCGTCTCGTCAGATCAGCAGCACTATATCGTCTATAAGGGAAAGCCTTTGAAAAGCCGGACAATGTTTTGCTGGAAGCTGACAGTATGGGACAATCATGGGCAGATTGCCACAGGAGAGGCGGCCTTTGAAACAGCTTTTCTTCATCAGAACGATTGGCAGGGAAAATGGATTGAAGCTTCGTTTGACCGTCCTGAAATAACTCATCCGCCATTTTGGCCGCTTAAACCGCCTGTATGGTTTGAGAAACGTTTCAGAGTAAAAGATACCATTCGCTTCGCCCGCCTTTATGCCACGGCGCATGGCGTATATCATCCGTATATCAATCGGATGCGTCCCGATGACCGGGAATTTGCTCCGGAGCACACGGTCTATGAGAAAATACAGTATTATCAAACCTATGACGTTACAAAACTGCTTATTCCCGGTGAAAACATGATCTCTTTTCACGTGGGAGACGGCTGGTATCTGTGTCCTCAAACCCGTCAGCAAATCAGCGGGTTTACGGGACAGCCTGCGGTGCTCTTTCAGCTGGAAGTCACATATTCCGATGGGGAAAGAGAAACTATCTTCTCTGATGGCAGTGAAAGCTGTCGCACAGGACAGATCACCTGGTCTGATATCTTTCTGGGCGAAAAGCAGGATGATACGCTATCGGACGGAAACTTGTATCCTGTAACGCTCGGTCATTTTTCAATGAATCAACTCTGCGCGCAGTCCATGGAGCCGGTGAGGCCTGTTCAGCTGCTTCCCTGTCGGCAAATATATCGTTCTCCCAGAGGCGAATGGATCGCAGATTTCGGCCAGATCATCTGTGGCAGAGCGAGGATACAGCTTGATGTGCCTGCGGGGCAGGAGATCACCTTGGAATACTTTGAGATTCCCGACAGTCAAGGCAATTATCTCAATACCATGATTGCACCACAGAAAGATATTTATGTTTCTGACGGAAAACCTCATATATATGAAGCCGCTTTTACATTCCATGGTTTTCGCTATCTTCGGATCAGTGGAATGGATCGTCCCAGAGCAGATGATTTTACGGCTGTTGCGCTGTCCAGTGAGAAAGAGAATCTTTCGTTCTTTCGCTGCTCGGACGCTCGGTTGAATCACCTGTACGAGAACATTCGATGGTCGCAACGGAATAATATGCTCTCCATTCCCACTGACTGCCCAACGCGGGAGAAAGCGGGTTTTACCGGTGACATCCAGATTTATGCAAAAACGGCATTGCTGAACGAGGAGGTGACGCCGTTCCTGACAAGTTGGCTTCGGAATCTCGCCACATCGCAGGCGGATAACGGCGCTGTGCCCATTACCGTTCCAGAAACAGCCATTTACCGGAGCTTGATGGAGAAGAACGCCGCTGATTTCGGAGATGTTTATCCTGTGGGCGTTGCTGGCTGGTCGGACGCTGCTGTGCTGGTGCCCTGGGCAATGTACCAGGCAACGGGAAACGTCCTGATTCTGGAACAACAGTATGCCAGTATGCTCCGCTGGTGTGAATATATCATTCGTACCGCTGATGACCGCCGGGGAGATCCATCACTTCCGGCATCCGTAGACGGCTCCCTTTGGAATACGGGCTTTCATTTCGGCGAATGGCTGATTCCCAGTGAGAAGGGAATAACAACGCATCGGCAGGCATGCGAAGGATCGGCGTTTTATACGGCCCCCGTATTCGGGTATGTTTCTGTCAGCACCATGGCCAAAATTGCAAAAATTCTCGGGAAACCCGAGGCTGATTCCCTGGCTCGAAAAGCATCCGAAATGAAAGCGGCCATCCGCAGGGCATTTGGGAAGCATGGAGACATGCGGACAGATCATATGGGGGCGTATGTATTGATGCTGGCTTTTGACCTGGTTTCGGAGGAAAAAAGGCCTGCGTTCGTGAAGCGTCTCGTTTCTCTGCTGGAGCAAAATGACGGCAGGTTGGATACGGGTTTTCTGGCAACGCCCTATTTGCTGGATACGCTGACCCAAATTGGTCGAAAAGACCTGGCAGTTTCCCTGCTGTTCCAGAATAAAATGCCTTCCTGGCTGTATGAGGTGGAGCACGGAGCTACGGCCATCTGGGAAAGCTGGGATGCTGTCTGTCCCGGTATGGAGCCCAAGGTAACGAGTTACGACCACTATGCTTTGGGCTGCGTGGAATCTTGGATATTTGAGCAGGTGGCGGGCATTCGAGCAAGACAGCCGGGTTTCAGGGAAATCGAAATCCACCCGGAACCAGACTTGCTGCCGCTGACTTGCTGTGAGCAGCGTTTCAGGAGTGAATATGGGGAGATCGCTGTCTCCTGGGATCATGAGGCCCTTCAGGTAACAATACCCTGCGGTGTGACCGCACACATCAAATGGAAGGGCAGGGAGTATCACACAGGCAGCGGAAACTATCTCTATCAGGAGGAATGAGCCGTGCTGGAAAAGGATCACATTCAGTTTCATGATACATCTTCCCTTTGGGAAACACCTGGGATCCGTGAAAGATGCAATGCTGCTTTTGTTCAGAAAGCGCTGGAATCCCGTTTAACGGGAGAGAAATTCCAGGTGATTTCTGTAAACATCAATGAGACCGGTCTGTATCAGGCAAAGATCAGTTGGCTGATCAGGCTCCTTTGGAACAACGGGAAAGTCAGCGGGCTGCCACCCTACTGTGAGGTTCAAATTTCGCACTGTACTGGGAAAGAAACAGAAAATATCATCGTTTGGTCGCCACTGGCGTGGAACGATCGCTTTGCGGGCACAGCAGGCGGCGGAACCTGTACGGGAGGCGTTACACAAATTACCGCACCGGACAACAGCCAGCGTGGATGGACGATGCCTTTTGCCGTCATCAATGGTTTCACAGCGGCCACCTGTGATGCGGGAAATGAACGCTATGGTTCCAACTGGGCTGTGGATTCGGATGGCAAAATCCAATGGGAACGGGTGGAGAACTGGCGGGCAAACGCGACGCACCAGATGACGGTATTTGGAAAGGCTGTCGCCGAGATTCTTCACGAGAGGCCTGTGCGTTACGCCTATATGAACGGCGGTTCTGGCGGTGGGCGGCAAAGCATGGTGGAGGCTCAAGAATACCCTGGGGATTATGATGGGATCTGGGCCAGCAGCCCTGCCATTAACTGGACAAAATTTTTGATCAGCGGGTTCTGGCCAGTCGCCGTTTCCAACGAATACAAAACCCCTTTGAAATATCACAAGCTGAATGCTTTTGCCAAAGCAGTGCACGACAGCGTAGGTGGTACTGATACTTATTATCGCCTTGCCAAGAAAGTAGATTTCGATCCATTTACCTTGGTTGGAGCGAAAACAAAGCAAGGCATGATCACTGAAACAGATGCTCGTATGATGCAGGAGATATGGGATGGCCCTCATCGTAAAAGCGGTGAACGACTGTGGTATGGATTCCGTCCCGGACTGATTGCATGGCGCACTGGACTCCCTCTCTTTTCTCTGTCTTTCATCTTCCCGTTCAGCAAAGGGAGGCCTTTCTTGTTGTGCAAAACATGGGCAAAGTGGGTTCTGGAAGATCCCAAAGCTGACTTTTCAAGGATCGATAAGTCAGGCTTTGAAAAACTATTTGATCAGAGTGTTTCAGTGTTTCAGAACTCAGGAGCGGACAATCCTGATCTTCACCCCTTCATGGCTCGTGGTGGAAAGCTCATCATCGATCATGGATTGGATGAT
>LVBC01000009.1 GCA_001604265.1 Spirochaetales bacterium Spiro_01 | reverse complement strand
TGATTCTGAACCTGTTTTTCAAAAGAGGAAATCATGATAGACTTATAACCAAATGACCTTGATAGAGGATGTTGGTATGAGAAATAAGGGTTTTCGCGTATTTGTTGTTTCACTTCTGTTCTTTGTACTTGCAGCTGTTCCTGCCGTTGCAGGAGGCCTGCTGAAGGGAAATGGAGAGTCTTCAAGCATTGCACTCTATGACCCTTCCGGACTGAGGACCGATGTTGGACAGGAGGTACTCGAAAGTGGCTACATCATCACAACGAAGAGCCAGAGTGCCATCTTCACAGCCCCCTTCGGAACATTCACTCTCGATCCCGATTCCATGATGGTGGTCACGGACTATGACGAGCAGAAGCCGACCCTCTACCTCCTCGATGGCTCCTCCTCTATCACAGTCAACGGAAATGCCAAGCTCACACTCTACACACCGACAGAATCCTTCCGTCTCGATGCCGGCTCCTATGCAATCGAGTACACATCTGAGACCAGCATCTTCACCAACCTCTCCGAGAACAGCGTCACACTGAGAGATGCACTGAGAGGCAGGACCTATACAGTTGCGGCAATGAGCAGGGTCGACCTGATCGGCAACACTGTCGAGCCTATCCTCGGCAAGAAGTCGAGAAGCGCCCTCGAAGGAAAGCTTACAGTCCGCGGTGTCGACTACAGCTACTCCATCAACAAGGGGAAGGCAATCGTGGCGTATGGATTCACACTGCCATCTTCAGAGGTGAAGGAGTTCCTCTCCTACCTTGGAAAGAAGGACAGCAGCTTCGAAGGTATCCAGTATACGATCTATCCGACCAGCAGCGAGTTCAACTATCCGGAAGAAGCCTCCAACGAGCTTGCACTCGAATACCTTGGCAAGGCAGCTGAGATTCTCGATGAATACCTTGGAAAGTTCACTGTTCCAGGTAGACCTGAAGTCAAGGCACCGACCTACTCCGAGCTCTACTACAGTGGAACAAGGACGATGTATGGAATTACCGGCGAATACAGGACCACAAAGGATGGAATCACGATAACGCTTCCAGAAGAGTATCTGAATGAGGCAGGAAGATTCATCCACGAGGTCGACAGAGCTGCCAATGTCACAATTGGTGATAATGTATACATCGCAAGAAAGAACAGTGCAAAGGGCAATCTCGACTACCTCGACAGACTCCTTGGATATCTTCCATCCTACCTTATCTCAATGAACGAAGTCGTCTCTGGCTTCAGAGTGGTAAGAGGCTTTACTCTGAACTATGTCGCCACAATGGGCATGGCAACACTCACCTATCCTGAGTTCGTTACAGACAACGATGCCGAAGAGTTCTTCATCTGGGCAGCTGGAAGGAGGCCTGAGGAGGCTGGCTACATCTCATACTACAAGGATGATGTTCCTGGAAAGCTGGAGCTTGAGTACCCAGCATTCGCATCCAGAAGCGATATCGAGAGGGGCGCAGACCTGCTTGCTGCAGAAATCGATGCATATGCAGGAAAGTTCCGCATTCCATCTGCACCGGAGCTTCGCCCAGTAAGGACAGTCAACATCGCAAGAGTCCCTATGGCTCCGAAGGTGAGTGTCACTACCAAGGTCAACAACCTCGAAATAAAGGATAACCGAGCAAAGTAATCGGTCTTATAGCATGAAGGGCAGTTCGAACGAACTGCCTTTTTTTCTGCCCAGCAGATTTTCCGATTCGATTTTACCCCTTGCCATTCCATTCTGCGAAAGTTAAGTTTTATGTATGGGAAAGATCAATACACTATCTCCTGTTGTCGCTGCACGGATAGCAGCTGGTGAAGTCATAGACAGACCCCAGTCTGTCGCAAGGGAGCTCATAGACAACTCGATCGATGCCGGTGCGACCGAGATCACACTCTCTGTCGATGGTGGCGGTATAGACCGCCTTTCGGTTGCCGACAATGGCAGTGGAATCGAGAAAGATGACCTGCCTCTTACAATAGAGCGCCATGCGACCAGCAAGATATCCACTGTGGACGATCTGTATCACCTATCCACACTCGGCTTCAGGGGAGAGGCACTCTACTCTGTGTCTGCTGTATCAAGGCTGACGATAGCCTCTAGCTACAGAGGAGAGAGCGCCTACACCTTCAGGGTGGACAATGGAGAGAAAAAGGAGCTGGTCAAGGGCGGTCCCGATTCTGGCACCATAATAACAGTCGAGGACCTGTTCGGAGAGATTCCCGCACGCCGCTCCTTTCTGAAGAGACCTTCAAGCGAAGCGACTCTCTGCAGGAACATGCTGCTTCAGAAGGCGATGGCCTTTCCCGAGATCACATTCAGATACTACCAGGATGGAGCGCTCAGACTGCACCTGCCAAGGCGCGAAAGGCGCTTTGATCGGGTCCTGGACATACTCACTGAGGGCGAAAGCCTCAATAGAAAGGAGTTCGTGGAGCTTGATGACAAGGGAGAGAACTTCTCTATCTCGATTGTAACGAGCCTTGCAGAGGTCCACAGGAGCGACAAGAGCAGGATCAGGATATATGTCAATGGTAGAGCTGTCGAAGAGTTCTCAATGGTCCAGGCGATCATCTACGGCTACGGCGAGAGACTTCCAGGCGGTGCCTTCCCCTACTCTGTCCTCTTCATCGAGGACAGCCCCGAGCTTGTCGACTTCAACATCCATCCGGCCAAGAAGGAGGTCAAGCTCAGGAACAGGGCCGAGGTGCACCATGCGGTCACTACTCTCATAAAGCAGAAGCTTCCGCGCACTATTCCTGCAATAACAGCAAAGGAGGAGGAGCAGAGCGACCTTCCTCCTGTGATAAGGACGACAACAAGCTATCAGGACAGGAACTTCTTTCTGAATCGCTCCCAGGATATACCTATAGATATCTCGGAGGATGATGAGAAGAGGACAGAGGCAGTCTCCTCTCCGGCAAGAGATTACAGGAGCGAGGAGAGACCGAAGGACAGCTCCTGGATGGACAAGGCGAGAAGCCTTGCCAGGAAGCATGAGGAGAAGAGACTCGAGGAGAGAGTCTCCCAGGTCTTCGACAGAAGCACTACCGACAAGGAGAGCGTCTGGGACCAGGAGGATGACTCCTTCACATACCTCGGACAGGCCTTCAGGCTATTTCTGATCTGCGAGAGGAAGGGAAAGCTCTATCTCGTGGACCAGCACGCTGCACATGAGAGGATAATCTTCGAGGAGCTGAGGGAGCAGAAGAGCGTGCAGATGCTGCTTGTCCCTATCGACTTCGAGGTAGAGAGAGATGTGGATGCATTCCTTCAGGAGAACTCAGATATCTATACACAGTATGGAATAAACATAACACGAAAGGACGACTGTCTCTGGACACTCTCATCGATTCCCGCAATGGCAAGGGATGTGGAAAAGCAGCTTGTCGAGTACATCAGCACCAGGACCGGAGACGAGAGCGAGCTGGAGAGCGGACTGTATGCCATAGTCGCCTGCAAGGCCGCAATCAAGGCGGGAGATATAGTTGACAGGTACTCTGCCGAGGCCCTTCTTGAAAGGACATTCAAGCTCGAGGACCCCTCCTGTCCTCATGGAAGGACCTTCATAATAACACTTGATGAAGCCGAGCTGAGAAAGATGGTAGGAAGGACCAAGTAGACTACATTCTCACGATAGTGACACTGCCACCATAGCTGTCGGTCCCTGTGATGCTGTCCTCTGTCCTTGCATTTACAGAGAGACCACTCTGCTCTATGAAGCCACTCTCATCGAAGAAGGGGCCTGAGAAGGTCGTGTAGTCGAGCCTCAGCTCTCCACTTCTCTCCTGCTCCTTCGAGGAGTAGATGAAATAGCTGTAGAGACCCTTTTCGAAGGAGGCAGAGGAGCTTACAAGGAGTTCCTCGGAGACGTATTCTCCATCAGTGTAGGAGAAAGCTCCCTCCCAGCTCATATCTCCCGATGGGGATACAAGGGAGAAGGTGTACTCATCCTCGACAGAGGAAGAGAAGGAAAGAACTACAGCACTCCTGTCATAGAGCACGCTCTCCTCTGAAACGACAAGTCTCGTCTCATGGGAAAGCTCTGCACTCAGAACGGTAAAGGAAGAGCCCTGACAGCTCATTGACAGCAGGGCTCCTGCTAGAAGCAGATAGAGTATTATCCTATTCACCACTCTTGATGAGGCCAAGGTGGGTCCTCACAGGGTTTGCATACTCGTTGATGACGAACATGCGCTTCTCTTCATCGAGGTGGGCATACTTTGCAAGGAAGGCCTCGCTGTCGAAGTCGCTGTACTCACTTGCGTGGTCGTTCCTCTTCTCTGCATAGTCGAAGCAGAAGTAGTTGACTGGCCAGAGTCTGTAGTTCTGATAGATCTGGCGGTCGATTTCATGTGCGACCTCATTGGCATCATTGAAATCCTGTACGAGCTCAGTGCCGAACGAAAGATGGATCCTGCCCTTCGGCTTCCTGATTCCCCTCAGCATCGAAGCAAGGTCCTCGAGCTTCTTCTTGGTGTAGGAGCCCTCCCTTATCGTGTGGATCTCCTCGCGGGCCTTGTTGATATCGTTGGGATCGAACTCGTAGCTGATTGCCACAGGAACAATGTGGCACCTCTTGATCGTCTCTGCGTAGGAAAGCCCCTCCTTCTTCTTGGAAAGGTGGAGCATCTTGACGATTGCAGGATGGGTCACATCGATGCCATCCTTGCATCTGCCGCTCTTCTGTGCAACCCAGATCGAGCGGCCGGAGGAGATCCTCTCGACCATGTACTCCGACAGGCGGACCGTCTCGAGATACTTCTCCTTCATCGGCAGCGACCTTTTTACTATGATCGCACCATCAAGCTTGAAGAGGTCCTCAATGAACTGGTTTGTGAGCAGGTTGTCTCCTATGCACATCTCGCACATCGGCATCTTGTTGATATAAAGTGCGTAGTCCATCAGTGCACAGTCGAGTATGATGTCCCTGTGGTTGCTGATGAAGAGGTATGAACCATCCTTGCTGAGGTTCTCGGTACCTGAGACCGTGAACTCGGTACTGGTGCCCTTGAGAACTGTAGGAAGGAACATTCCACAGGTGACTATCTCCTGGAAATCCGAATATGAGTGGATCTTGTTCAGACGGCTTAGAATGTAGGCTGTAAAGGCCTTCCTCTTTGCCTGTACGATGAATCCATCGCCCTTTACCAGGGCCTTTGCAAACATGTTTATATATTCAGGGTGCTGCTGGATGCGCTTGATAGCCTCCTCGCTGCCCTTCTGGTCATAAGGAGCAATGTCCTTGAAAGACTCGTAATCGAACATCTAATTCTCCAAAGTCGAGTGCCTTGGGCCTCTTTGAATCTTACCTATTATATCATAGTAATCTGATAAGTG
>LVBC01000008.1 GCA_001604265.1 Spirochaetales bacterium Spiro_01 | reverse complement strand
AGGGACAGCAATGTCCTTCCACTTTTTACGCTCGGAGGATTCATTTTTTTCCTTTCAGTGCTTTAATATCCAGCAATGGGGGGGGCGATATGCCTAGGACCAGATAGCTCATGATCATGTCTTCCATTCTCACAACATCACTCTTTTTGCTTGCAGAAAGCCAAAGCACCTCGTCAGGAACCTATGAAAAGGATGGCTACCACTACTCTTCAAATCCATCGGGTTTCGTGGACCTCGGAAAGGAGATTCCGGATGCCATTCTGGTTCTCCGCTACTTTACTACCGAAAACTTCGTAGGAGCGAGAGTAGATGGCTACGAGGAGCCGATTGCTCTTCTTTCGAGAGAGGCTGCAAAGCCCCTGAAAGCTGTCAGCGACGAGCTTTTCCAGAAGGGCTACAGACTCATGATATACGATGCATACAGGCCCCAGATGGCCGTGGACCACTTCATGAGATGGGCACTTGATACAGAGGATACGAAGATGAAGGAGTTCTTCTACCCTGAGCTCGAGAAGGAGGCGCTATTTACCCAGGGCTACATAGCTGCCCACTCCGGCCACAGCAGAGGAAGCACAGTCGACCTTACCCTATTCGACATGAGGACGGAGAAGGAGGTCGATATGGGAGGGACCTTCGACTTCTTCGGCCCGATCAGCCATTCGGACTACAAGGGAATAACCGATGAACAGTACCAGAACAGGATGCTGTTGAGAGATGTCATGACAAGGCACGGCTTCAGACCTCTTGCTGAGGAGTGGTGGCACTTCACTCTGGAAAACGAGCCCTATCCAGATACATACTTCACATTCCCACTCGACAGCAGCTCTCTCGGAAGATAGGAAGGAAGCTTTCGGACAGAACAACAGGAGCCATACAAGACTCCTGTTCTTTTGATATGTTTAATATATTTATTCGATTAAAAACCAATATCTGTTCTATGATACAAACTGGAAGAGACAGAAGGAGGCGTATATCAGCAGCAGAAGCACACCCTGTGCCCTGTAGAGCCTGCCCTTCAGAAGTGCCGGAACTGTCATTATGAGCATGACCGAAAGCATCAGAGGAATGTCTACAACGAGGGAGGCATTCATGCCGAAGGCGAGCTTTCCCTGAGGCAGAGTGAAGGGACTGAGTACAGTCGCAAGTCCACTTACAAGCACCAGATTGAAGAGATTTGCTCCGATCACATTGCCAAGCGAGAGGTCGCTGTGTCCCTTCACAAGCGCTGTAATAGCAGTCACAAGCTCAGGAAGGCTCGTACCGAGTGCTATGAAGGTCAGAGCGATGACGGACTCTGGAACCCCGAGCTCCCTTGCTATTATCGTTCCATTGTCTATCAGCAGATTCGCACCCAGTGCTATGAGGGCTGCACCGAGCACGAGCAGCAGGATGTGCCTTGAAATCCTGCTCTCTGCTTCGTCCCTCTCCTCTCCTCTTCCACTGGAAACGGCCTTCTTCACTGTAAGCAGCATATAGAGCAGGAAGAGAAGCAGCAGAAAAAAGCCGACAGGACGCGAGAAGAAGCCGAAGAGGTAGGCACTGACCATGTAGATTGCAGAAGCGAGGAAGAAGAAAAAGAGAGGAGTCTTCAGCGAAGAGGGTTCTATCCTTCCTGGGCGGAAGGCAATCGTTATTGCGGCAATGAGAGAGCAGTTGCAGATGATGGATCCGATCGCATTGCCGTATGCGATCTCTCCATGCCCCATGAGGGCACTTGCAGATGAGACCATTACCTCGGGTATGGTCGTTCCTATCGAGACGACTGTGGCTCCTATGAGGATTTCAGGTACATGGAAGCGTTCTGCGATTCCGGTCGCACCATCTACGAACCAGTCCCCTCCCTTTATCAGGCAGAGAAGCCCCAGGATGAAGAGAATCGTTGCAATCAGCATCTTTCTGTCTCCTTTGCACCATTCATATCAGCAAGCTGTACATCGAGCGCAGCATCTGCTCTGTTATCTTCACAGGGTTGTTGCCAAGGCTTGGATTCATGCTGCCCTCGATCAATGCTTCAAAGCGCTCATCTCCCTCCTTGATACCAAAGGACCTGAGATCCTTCATTATCCCTATTCTCTCCTTGAGTGCCCTTATCTCATCCACCATGGCACTGATCGAAGCAAAGCCCAGCATCGCAGCAAGAGATGCAAGTCTTCCATCATCCTCCCTCGCATTGATCTCAAGGAAGTAGTCGACTGTGAGAGCACAGGCTCCCCATGTGCAATGCCCCTCTTGACGAAGGAGGATGAGGTGACCAGCAGTCCCCGTCTTCCGCCCACATCGTCGATCACTTCACCAAGCTTTTCCAGATACCCATTTCCGAAGTGTATCCTTACAGGCTGCATATAGCTCCAATTCATAGATCTACCTCCATTTGATAATTCCATAACTCCTCTTCGTTCGTATACAATGGGCATGAGGAATGGAATATGCACAGTCCAGTATTCATGCCAATCGTCTACCTATGCATCCTTCTTTCGGCCTTTTTCCTGAAGAAGGCAGGAATCTTCGGCCCAGAGGATTACAAGGTGCTTGCAAGGATCATCGTCAATCTGACTCTCCCTGCAGCTGTCATCAGGGCCTTCTCGGCCTTCCAGATGGAGTGGTCGCTCCTTCTCTTCGTCCTTCTGGGCCTGATGATGAACATCCTTCCCATTCTCCTTGCACTTCTTCTGTTTCCAGAGAGCTCTGCACTCGATAGAGGACAGGCTGTACTCTGCTCGGCAGGCTACTGCATTGGAAACTTCGCCTTCCCATTCATAGACTACTCGATTGGTGCACTTGGAATGGTCGCGGCCTGTCTCTTCGATACCGGCAACTCTCTCATGCTTACCGGAGTGAACTATGCAGTTGCCTCCTCTGTTGCAGAAGGGAAAAGACCAGGATTTACGGATGCGATGAGAAAGCTCTTCTCCTCTGTCCCCTTCTGTGTCTATCTTGCCATGCTGCTGATGAGCATCCTGCACATTGCACTGCCGGAGATTCTCGTGTCTGCGATCACACCACTTGCAAATGCAAATGGCCCGATCGCGATGCTGATGCTCGGTCTCACACTGGACTTCTCCTGCCCGAAGGCGGAATACAGACAGGTTGCAGGAATCCTCCTTCTCCGCTACGGTCTTGCAGTTGCATTCTCTCTTGCAGTCTTCTTCCTGCTTCCGCTCAGGACCTGCTACAAGAGTGCCCTGATTCTCTGCTCCTTCTGTCCAGTATCCACGATGGCAACGCCATTTACAGAAAAGCTCAGGGGCAATATACAGAGGACAGGTCTTGCATCCAGCATCTCGGTGCTGATGTCGATCCTTATCTTCGTTCTCCTCTTCTCCGTACTTCCCCTGAGCTGACAGCTTCGATCAGAGACCGATTGCTGCAAGTGCTGCTTCTACGCTATCCCTGTATCGGATCAGCCTGTCTCCATCGCTCATGTACTCGATGATGTGCGAGTATCCTCTGTTCACAACAAGATCCCTGTACTCCTTTGCAAGAGGCTCGTACTCCGAAAGTGTACTCTCTGCCTTTCTTATGAACTCCCTGTCACGGTCGAGCTCGGCTCTCTTCGTGTACACCATGGTCCTGGCCTCGAGCTCGAAGCCTCTGAGGTACAGCACGAAGGCCTTCGAGAGGTACTCGAGATACTTCCTTATATTCTCATCCTCTATCCTGTCCCTGAGAGAAAGAGCGAGCTTTCCTGCACTCTCTGCGATTGCGACAGCCTCTCTCTTCTCCTCGATTATCAGAGGGATGTTCTCGTCGGTCGGCTCGACTCTCAGATGTGCATCCTTCTCCCACTGGTCGCGGCTGTGGAATACAGTCATTATGTTGTAGGTCAGGTCGTAGCGGTCGAAGCACTGGCAGTTGCGGTTGAAGACGTGGCCCCTTACATGGATGCCCTTCTCAAGTCCCTTCCAGACAAGCTGGACGAGCTTCCTGAGATCCTTCTGTACATCTTCATCCTCGATCCTGCATGGCTTCTGGTCGAAGGTATCCTGGATCAGAGGCGACACAAGACCGTAGCGGAACCACTCGCTGTAGATTTCGTCCAGTGTGGTATTCACATCACGTCCAAGCATGGCTCCAGCAATAACATTGAGCATGTTGAAGGAGCAGAAGGTGCTCGACTGAGTGAAATTCTCCCAGTCGGTCCTCAGCGTGATACCAGTTGCACCCTTTTCAAGATAGCGCTCCATCCTTCCCTTCATATCCTCTACAACAGAGCATGGGAAGACACCGAGGCCGAAGAACTGTCCCCAGGTATCGTATTCGACCCACTGCCCGAGCTCGCCACAGGAGCCGACTGCCGGGTTGTCCGGGAAGACCGGATAGTAGTCGTGAGGGACCTTCTTCATCGACATCACGATATCGCTTNNGCGGCATCGACCATTGCGAACTGATGTGCCTTCGTATAGGAGAAATCCCTTACGATGAGGCGCTTTCCGGCCTTTGCGATCGGCCTGTGCATTGCCTCGAGCAGATTGTGGTACCAGAGGTCGACATCGTAGTTCCTGCAGCGCTCGCAGGTGCAGCGGTTGGCCGCAAAGGAGACCATGCTCTCTCTCGTGCCGGGGCTGACGCTGATACCAGCAACCTCAGGGAACATCCTGAAGAACTCCTCGTACTTGGCCTCCAGGAACTCCCACCAGAATGGATCTGTGGCACAGACCTGTCCATCCGCCTTTCTAAGTCCAGGGAACTTTGTAAGCAGGTCGTATGGGTAGTATATTTCCTTTACTTCGGCGTAGAACTCGAGACCATTTGCGCGGCACTTGTCAAGAACCGATCTGAAATAGTAGCGGTTGTTCTTCGTGACGCTGTTCCTTACCGGGTTGTACTTCAGAAGTTCGTCCTTGGTGAAGTATTTGTCGGGGAATATCATCCTGTCGATGAACTCGTTGCAATGGAAGATGATGCCGGTCATATTGTACTTCCTGGCAAATCTTATCGCCCTATCGACATGGAACATGTTCCACATGTTGATACCGTGGATCTCAAGCAATCTGTCCTTGTAGCCGTTCATGAGCATTCTCCTTTATTGTTTCTATCTCTATCGATAAGTCCCTGTATGACAGAGCGGCAGTCATCCCTGAAGCGGATGACCCTGTTCCTATCCAGGACATACTCGACGTTGTTCGAGTAACCCTTTCCGATGACCAGGTCTCCAAGTCTCTTCGCAAGATCTTCGTATACCGATAGCGAAGAGAGGGCCTTCTCAATGAAGTCTACATCCGTCTCTGCTCGTCGTATGTACATTGCAGTGATGATCTGGGCCCTGAATATCTCGGCATATACGACATATGCATCGAGGAGGAATTCAAGATATCGTTCCACACCCTCTGAAAGCCCGAGCTCTGATGGCCTCATATAGCTCCTGAGAGACCTTGCAAGCTCGACACCCTCGTCCTTCTCACGGATGATGATGTCGATGTTCTCATCAGTCGGCTCGACCTTCTTCGATGCTCCCCTGTCCCAGTGGTCCCTGGTATGCTGGACTGTCATTATGAAGTATGTGAGGAAGTATCTGTCGAACATCTGGGCATTTCGATTGAATACGTGCCCCCTGACGTAGATTATCCTCTCCTGTATTCTCCACGAGTCCTGCATGAATCTCCTGAGCACCTCAAGTGCCTTGGGATTCTTCGGCCTGCACGGCACCTGCGGAACAGTATCGTACTCAAGAGGACTCAGGAGGCCGTAGTCGAGCCAGGCCCTGTAGCACTCATCGAGGTCGGTATCGATGTCCTTCGAAAGCATTGCGCCTGCAACGAGATTGAAGAGCGTGAAGGAGTTGAAGGTGCTTCCCTGAAGCAGTCTCTCCCAGTCGGTCCTGAGCATGACACCCTTCGCACCCTTCTCTCTGTAGTACCTCATCCTCTCCTTCATGTCCTCTGCAACGGAGCATGGGAAGACTCCAAGGCCGAAGTACTGTCCCCAACAATCGTACTCGATCCACTGCTCCAGTGGACCGCAGTTGCCAGCTGTCGGATTGTTCGGGAAGGTCGGATAGTAGTCGTGGGGCGCCTTCTTTATCGCCATCACTATCCTGTCAGAGACCTTCTGTGCCGCCTCGACCATTGCGAACTGGTGGTCTGCAGTGTAAGAGAACTCCCTGACGATGAGCTTCATGCCTGCCCTGTCGAGAGGACGGAACATTGCACCCATCAGCTCCTGGTACCATCTGTCCATGTCGTAGCCTCTGCAGCGCTCGCAGGTGCACTTGTTCAGTGCAAGAGAGACCATGCTCTCCCTGGTCCCTGCGCTGACGATTATTCCGGAGAGCTTGGGAAAGCGTCTTGTGAATTCGCTTATCTTCTCCTCGAGGAACTCCCACCAGAAGGGGTCGGTAGCACAGACTGCTCCATTCTCCTTCCTGAGCTGAGGAAAGACCTCGAGTATCTCGTATGGATAGTATATCTCCTTCACCTCCACGTAGAACTCGAGTCCACTGGCTGTGATTCTGTCGATTATATTCGAAAGGTAGTATTTGTAGTTCTTTGTATCCCCGTCCCTGTTATTGAACTTCAGAAGCGATTCGTTCGGGGGAAAGTATCTGTCGGGCTTGATGGCCCTGTCGATTATGTCGTTGGCATGGAAGATGATGCCGGTCATGTCGAATCTTCTGGCAAATTCGATGGCCCTCTGCACGTGGTAGCCATTGAACATGTTGCTGCCATGGATCTCAAGCAGTCTGTCCTGGTAGTCGGCCATATTCGTTCAGTATCCCATAGGTTGAAGTGTCCGAGTGAATGGCCGGACCGTCCGGTAGCACGGATCGATCCGACCATATGAAAGCAAACTATTCGGTCAGGCGGGAACCGAGTTCTGCAAAGGCATTCTTGTACTTGTCGACAGAGTCGAGCCATACCTTCTTGAAGCCCTCGGAGTCCTTGTAGTCGACTGTGAAGCCGTAGTATTCGATCTTCTCCCTGACAGCTGGCATTTCGAGGGTCTTCTTGAAGCCTTCCTCGAAGTACTTGACCATCTCCTTCGGCATTGCCTTAGGACAGGAATAGCCGTGGAAGAATCCATTCTGGAGCCAGCCATAGCCCTGCTCTACGGATGTCGGGACATCCTTGTAGACTGGAGTCTCGAGTCTCTTCTCGTCGAGGATTGCAATTGCCCTGAGGTCTCCAGAGCGGACATACTCCTGTCCATCGGATGGAGCCTGGACTGTGATCTCTGCGTGTCCACCGAGCAGAGCTGCGATGGAGGCTGCACCACCATTGTAGATGACTGCTGTGATATCTGCACCGACCTTCATTGCGAAGTATTCGAGCTCCCAGTGGGTCTGACCGCCGCGGTTGTTGGCTGCCATGACGACATCTCTGGTCTTTACTGCCTCTTCAAGATCCTTGAGGTTCTTGATCGGGCTGTCCTTTGCTACGTATACGACATATGGAGCGAAGCCTACCTGGCAGATCGGCTGGAGCTCTTCATAGTATACGAATGGAGTGGAACCGGTGAGACAGTTGACAACTACGGATGAGTTGGTGTTTCCGATCGTGTAGCCATCTGGCTTCGCCTGTGCAAGCTGTGTGAAGCCGATTGCATTTCCACCACCTGGAACATTTGTGATTACAAGTGGGGTATCCCATGCACTTGCTCCCTCGTTTGCAAAGGTCCTGGCAAGAAGGTCAGAGCTTCCACCAGCGCCATAGGCGACTATGACCGTGACATCCTTGGATGGCTTCCATGGACCGCTTGCCGCTGCACTTTCCTGTGCGCCCTGTGCGAAGACAGATGCGCAGATAAGAACGAGAGACATCATCAGAACTAATCCTTTTTTCATTCTCTTCTCCTTTTTTTCTGGGCTATGCCCAAAGTATTCCCTTTGTTTTCAGAAGCGACGCTCCTGTTTTTTTCATGCTTTCACAGTCTCGGAGACGAACTTCCTGAGACTTCTTACTGTCGAGAGGACGAAGGTGATCACGCCGATCGACAGGACCACGAGTGCGATCTTCCTATCGAGAAGTGCTGCAAGCAGGTTGCCATGATAGAGCGTCATCGTTCCGAGGAACGCACTCTCCAGCGTAGGCGAGAGGAAGAGTCCAACTGCCAGGGCTGCCATGTTGTAGCCGCAGGCTCCGAGGAAGAAGCCGAAGAAACCGCAGACTACCATCATTCCCATGTCGAAGACGCTGTAGTTGATCGCATAGCCACCTGCGAAGGTGATGAATGTGATCAGAGGCATCAGGATGCTGAAGTCGACCTTAAGAAGTCTTGCCCACATTCCTACGAGAGGAAGGTTGATGACGATGAGGATGAGATTGCCGATGAACATGCTGGCAACAAGGCCCCAGAAGAGGTCCGGATGCTCAGAGATGAAGAGCGGGCCCGGAGTGATGCCGTGGACGATGAAGGCGTTCATCAGGAGTGCCATCGAGCTTGTGAATGGAAGACCGAGACTCAGAAGAGGTACAAGGCCTGCATACATTGCGGCATTGTTGGCGGACTCAGGAGCTGCGATACCTTCTGGAATACCGGTTCCGAACTCATCCGGATGCTTGCTCAGAGACCTCTCCATGCCATATGCGAAGAAGGTCGCCAGCGTGGAGCCTGCTCCTGGAACGAGACCTACGCCGAAGCCGAGTACACTTGAACGGAGGACCGTCTTCCAGCAAGCCTTGACCTCTGACCTGTTCGGAAGCTGGTCCCTGAGCCTGAACTCCATCACATCCGACTTCTCCTCAGGAATACAGATTGCGCTGATGAGCTCCGTGATGCCGTATGCACCCATGATGAATGTAACGAAGCTTATTCCGTTATAGAGGTGGACAATGCGGAAGGTGTATCTTGCAGTGCCGTAGAGCGAGTCGAGACCGACTGTACCGAGAAGAACGCCGAGACAGACTGCAACGAGTCCCTTCATCTGGTTCTTTCCTGAGATACTGGTAAGTAGCAGAAGTCCGAATACAACTATTGCGAAGAATTCGACCTTTCCAAAGCCGAGTGCGACTCTCGCAAGAGCGGAGGCTGCGAAGGTCAGGCCGAGCATTCCGATCGTTCCTCCGCAGAAGGAGGAGATGGATGCGATGCTCAGCGCCTTGCCGGCCCTGCCCTTCTTCGCCATCGGGTGGCCATCGAAGCAGGTGACTATACTTGTAGCCTCACCGGGAATGTTGACGAGGATCGATGTGATCGCACCACCATACTGGGAACCGAAGTAGATACCCGAGATCATGATGAGTGCACTCAGAGGGGTCATTCCATATGTGATCGGGAGCAGTATGGCAACGGTTCCGGAGATGCCGAGTCCGGGAAGGACTCCGATGAGAGAACCGAGAAGGCAGCCTGTCACTGCACAGAGGAGATTGACGATGGTAAGACAGTCCTTGAAACCGTTCAGAAATAGAAGCAGTGTTATCCATGCAGCTTTACCTCCTAGATAAGGAATCCCCTTGGAAGTGGAACATCCATTGCGAATGTGAAGAGTGCCCAGATCAGAGCACTGAAGACAAGCGAATAGAGGACCGGCCTTGCCTTTCCCTTCAAGCCGGCAAGCTTCAGCATCAGAGTTAGGCAGATGAAGGTATCGGTCGCGAAGCCCAGAAGCTTTATCAGGGCGACGTAGACTATACATATCGCTATATACAGGAAGAACTTGACCCAGTTCACATCTCCAAGGTCCCCTGGAATCGAATTCGGCTTGAGAAACTCGCAGATGATGTTGATCACAGAGAAGATTATGAGGAGCACCGAAAAGAGCATCGGAGCAAAGCCGCCCTGGGGCTTTGCAAAGGTGCCTATCTTCAGTGTCCTGAGTGCGACTGTAAGGCCGATTATGCCCATTACCAGCAGCAGAATGGCAACTATCTTGCGCATCCTCTCCAATATGTACTGTTTCATGGAAGAACCTCCTATCACTTTTCCTTTCTTCTTACGCCTATCTGGATCAGCTTCACCTTTCTCCTGTTCAGTGCATCTGCAAGCATGTAGATCAGGTCGAAGCTCTCCCTATCCACAGAGAAGTTCAGAAGCGCACTGTAGTCCCTGCTGTCTATCTGGAGGAGATAGAAATCAGTGAACCAGTACTGACCCCTTATGTCCTTGTAGGCAAGCTCTCTCGCCTTCTGTCCCTCGATGGAGACCCGAAAGCCCTTCTGTGTGAAGAGAACGGAGCCCTTCCTGTTCTCTTCTGAG